>JAHCKB010000203.1 GCA_026125985.1 Bradyrhizobium sp. | reverse complement strand
TTGTCGCGCGAGGGCGAAATCGCGATCGCCAAGCGCATCGAGGCCGGCCGCGAGGCGATGATCGCGGGCCTCTGCGAAAGCCCGCTGACCTTCCAGGCCATCATCATCTGGCGCGACGAACTGAACGAAGGAAAGATCTTCCTCCGCGACATCATCGATCTCGAAGCGACCTATGCCGGCCCCGAATCCAAGGGCGGCCTGAATCCGGCGATCGTGCCGGTCGGCCCCGACGGCCAGCCGATTGCAGGCGCCGGCAATGGCGAGGCTGCTGCACCCGCCCATGTCGCCCCGCCGGCCGCGCCCCCGTCGGCGACGCCGTTCCGCGCAGCGCCCCAGCCCGCCGATGCCGACGGCGAGGAGAAGGATCCGGGCGAAGCGGCCGCCGAAGCCGACATGGACGATGACGAGTTCGAGAACCAGATGTCGCTTGCCGCCATCGAGGCCGAGCTCAAGCCCAAGGTGGTCGAGACCTTCGACAAGATCGCATCCGAATACAAGAAGCTGCGCCGGCTGCAGGAAATCGACATCGCCAACCAGCTGCAAAGCGAGAAGCTGTCGCCGCATCAGGATCGCAAGTACAAGAAGCTGAAGGACGAGATCATCGTCGAGGTGAAGTCGCTGCGCCTCAACCAGGCCCGCATCGATTCACTGGTCGAGCAGCTCTACGACATCAACAAGCGCCTCGTCTCCTTCGAGGGACGCCTGCTGCGTCTCGGCGACAGCCACGGCGTGGCGCGTGAGGATTTCCTGCGCAACTACCAGGGCTCGGAACTCGATCCGCGCTGGCTCAACCGCGTCTCGAAACTCTCGGCCAAGGGCTGGAAGAACTTCGTCCATCACGAGAAGGACCGCATCAAGGAGCTGCGCCACGACATCCAGCAGCTTGCCGCGCTCACCGGGCTCGAGATCGGCGAATTCCGCAAGATCGTCCACGGCGTGCAGAAGGGCGAGCGCGAGGCGCGCCAGGCCAAGAAGGAAATGGTCGAGGCGAATCTCCGCCTCGTCATCTCCATCGCCAAGAAATACACCAACCGCGGCCTGCAGTTCCTCGACCTGATCCAGGAAGGCAACATCGGCCTGATGAAGGCGGTCGACAAGTTCGAATACCGCCGCGGCTACAAGTTCTCGACCTACGCCACCTGGTGGATCCGGCAGGCGATCACGCGCTCGATCGCCGACCAGGCCCGCACCATCCGCATCCCCGTGCACATGATCGAGACCATCAACAAGATCGTGCGCACGTCGCGCCAGATGCTCAACGAAATCGGCCGCGAGCCGACCCCGGAAGAACTCGCCGAGAAGCTCGGCATGCCCTTGGAGAAGGTGCGTAAGGTCCTCAAGATCGCCAAGGAGCCGCTGTCGCTGGAGACGCCGGTCGGCGACGAAGAGGATTCACACCTCGGCGACTTCATCGAGGACAAGAACGCGGTGCTGCCGATCGATGCCGCGATCCAGTCCAACCTGCGCGAGACCACCACGCGCGTGCTCGCGAGCCTGACGCCGCGCGAGGAACGCGTGCTGCGCATGCGCTTCGGCATCGGCATGAACACCGACCACACGCTGGAAGAAGTCGGCCAGCAGTTCAGCGTCACCCGCGAGCGCATCCGCCAGATCGAGGCCAAGGCGCTGCGGAAGCTGAAGCATCCGTCGAGGTCAAGGAAGCTGCGGAGCTTCCTCGACAATTAGTTTCCCGCTTTCCGGGAAAGGAAAAGGCCGGGCTCTTGCCCGGCCTTTTTTGTTGCTTCGCATGTCGCGCTGTTGGGTGACGCGCTTCTTCCTGTTTACCCGGAACAGGCGCAAGGGGCGCTGGTGAGGGCGCTTCACGCCTCTTCGCGCCGGCCCTTTTTCTTCTTTGCGCCGACGCGGCTGACTTCCTTGATCGCGAGCGGTGGGCGGCCGGATTTTTCGGCGATGTCGCGGTCCTGCTCGATCAGATAGCCGAGCGCCGGATCGTCGCCGTCGAGCCCGCCGAGCAGCTCGGCCGGCACGCGCCGGTTGGAGCGCTGCGAGCCGTCCTCATAGAAGACGTCGAAAAAGACGAACTCGCCTTTGGGATTGGTTCCGGGTTTTTTGGCCATGGCGGCTTGTGGTCGATTGGGACGCCCAAGTCAAATGACGATTATGCGCCGGCGGCATGAGCAATCGCATGTCTGGGGCGCCTCACGCCCCCACCGCGATCCGCTCATCCTTGTCCAGCATCCCGTCGACGATGTGCAGACGCCGGTGCATCTGCTTTGCCAGCTCCACCTCGTGCGTCACCGCCACCACCGTCTTGCCGTAGTCGATGACGAGCTCGCGCAGGGTCTCGAACACCTGGCGTGTGGAGACGGAATCGAGGCTGCCGGTCGGCTCGTCCGCGAGGATGACGGGCGGGTCGTTGGCCATGGCGCGGGCGACCGCCACGCGCTGGCGCTGGCCGCCGGAGAGCTGGTCGGGCGTCTTGTGGCGGTGCTCGCCGAGGCCGAAGGCTGCGAGCAGTTGCTCGGCGCGCGCCGTGATCTGGCGCGGCGACAGCTTCCCCAGCGCGCGCATCGGCAGCGCGACGTTCTCCATCAGCGAGAACTCCGGCAGCAGGAAATGGAACTGGAACACGAAACCGAGGAAAGCGAGCCGCGCCCGTGTGCGTTCTTCCTCGTGCATCGCCGTGGTGGAGCGGCCGCGCAGCAGGACGTCGCCCGAGGTTGGTAGATCCAATAACCCCAGCAGATAGAGCAGGGAGGACTTGCCCGAGCCGGACGGGCCGGTAATGGCGATGAACTCGCCGGCATCGATGGTGACGCTGATGTCGCGCACCAGCGTCACCGGCACCGTGCCCGGCAGGATGCGCGTCACATGCCGCGCCTCGATCAGGGCAGGGCTCATGTCGCGCCCCTGATGATGTCGACGGGATTGACCCGCGCAGCCGCACGCGCCGGGAAATAGCCGGCGACCAGGCTGGAGATCAGCGCCACCGCGGTCGCCAGCGCATAATGCTTCACCGAATAGAGCACGGGCAGGTGGTTCTGGTCGGAGAACGGCGTCTTGAATTCCAGCGATCCCAGCCCGCGCGTCATGAGATAGCCGAGCCCCCAGCCGAGGATCGCGCCGGTCAATCCGATGATCAGCGCCTCCACCATGAAGATGGAACGGATGGTGCGGTCGCGGAACCCGAGCGATTTCAGGATCGCGATGTCGCGCGTCTTCTCATGCGTGATTGTCGCGACGATGTTGAAGGTGCCGAAGCTCGCCACCAGCAGAATCGCGCCGACGATGGTGTACATCAGCACGTTCCGCAGCGTGATCGCGGACAACAGATCCTCCTGCGCCTCCTGCCAGGAGATCGACTTGTAGCCGGTCTGCTCGCCGATGCGTTCCGAGATCAGCCGCGCGTTCAGGGGATCGGCGGTGCGCACGCGGATCTCGTTGATGATGCCGATCTGCTTCTCCAGCGTCTGCGCGGTGCGCAGCAGCACATAACCCGTCGTTTCGTCCGTCATGCGGAAGCCGGTGTGGAAGGTGCCGACCACGGTGGCGGTCAGCGTGACGCCGCGGGCGGAGACCAGCGTCAGGTTGGAATTGACGCGGGCGCCGAGCTTTCGCGCCAGCCGGTCGCCGAGCAGGATGGCGTTGGAGGCGCGGTAGAGCGATTTCAGCGTGCCCTGGCGCATGTGGGTGGCGAGGTTGGAGACATTGCCTTCGGTGCGCGGGTCGATGCCGATCACGGAGATGGTGAGGTCGCGCCCTGCAAAGCGCAGCACCGCCTTGGACTGAACCGAGGCCGTCAGCGCGCCCGGCACCCAGCTCTTCAGCGAAGCGATGGTCGCCATCGGGTTCTTGATGCCGGGGCGGCGCACCTTCGGGATCAGGCCGTGGAATTCCGCGGCGCGATAGACGAGGCTCGCCGGCTGCGGCGTCGGCTCGCGGGTCTCGTCGGTGATGGAGATGTGCGGCAGCGCGTCGACCAGGGTGGCGATGAAATCGTCCTGCGAGCCCTCCATCATCGCCGCCATCATGATGGAGAAGCCGACGCCGGTGACGACGCCCAGCACCGCCACCAGCGTCTGCCGCGCGCGCCGCGTGATGTGGGTCCAGGCGATGGTCAGGATCAGCTTCATGGCGCTATTTGCCGCTGCCGGCGCTTGACGGAACTGGTCGCGGCAAGCTCGGTTCACCTCTCCCCGCCACAAACTCGTCATGCCCGGGCTTGTCCCGGGCATCCACGTTCTTTGTGCCGGGAGAAAAGTCGTGGATGGCCGGGACAAGCCCGGCCATGACGACGTGGAAACGCCCGTGTGATCTCGTCATCGCTACTCCACCATGTCAGTCACCCGTACCCGTGTGCGGTTGCGGATGTTGGTGGTCGCGGGCGAGGCGACCAGTTCGCCTTCTTCGGCGCCGCTCAAGATCTCGACCCGGTTGGTTCCCTTGATTCCCGTCTGCACCTTGCGGAAGGAGAGTTGGCCGTCCTTGTAGGCCAGCAGTCCGTCATCGATCACCGCATTTGAGGGTACCAGCAGCGTATCCGTCTTCTCGCGGGTGACGACGTTGGCTTCCACGCTCATGCCGATATGCAGCGGCGTGTCGTCGGGAAGGCCGATGCGCACGCGGAAGGTCTTGGCCACGGGATCGCCGGCCGGCGTGATCTGCTTGACGGTGCCGGTCAGCGTGCGCCCGGCAAAGGCGTCGGTACGCAGCAGCGCCTTCTGGCCGACCTTGATGCGCGGCAGGTCTTCCTCGTTGACTTCCGCGACCACCCAGAGCGGGCGCTCCAGGCCGATGCGGTACAGGATGGTGCCGGGCTCCACCATGTCGCCGACCTCGCCGTCCTCGCGCAGCACCGTGCCGTCCATCGGCGCCAGCAGCTCGTAATAGCGCAGCCGTTCCACCTGCGCCGAAATCTGCGCCTTGATGCGGGCAAGTTCGCTTTCAGCCTTCTGCTGCGACTGCGCGGTGGTGGCGCCGCGCGCGAAGAGCTGGGTCTGCCGTTCGGATTCCTGGAGCGCGAAGGATTCCAGCGCGCGCAGATCCCGGAGCGTCGCCTGCGCCTCGCGGTCGTCGAGCCGCGCCAGCCGCTCGCCGGCCTTCACTTCCTTGCCCTCGCAGCGGCAGCGCTCGACCAGCCGGCCCCGCACCAGTGGCGTCAGGCGGGACCATGTCTCCGGCTCCACCGAGCCGGTGGCATAGACGATCTCGGCCGCGGCCCCGCGCGTCACCTTGGCGAGCGTGATCGCCGGCCCGCGCATGTACCACCATGCAACGGCGGCCGCGGCTACGACCAGCAGCAGAGCGCCCAAGACCTTCCAGCGCGGAAAGCGGGATACTTCCGGCGGCAATTCCTCGGTTGCGGCAACGGGCGCGGCGGGCTTCGTTTCCATTTTCATCGTCGATCCGAAGCCTCTCCAAATGCGTGATCGGCCGCGCGCCGCAAGCCGGCCTGCTCAGACTTCCGCGCGGTAGCTATCCCGCCGCCTGCGGTGAGGTGGACGTCATCTTCTGCCACACGGCAGCGACGCTCACCTGCGTCTGCGGTGCGATCAGGCAATGGCCCTCATGGTCGAAGCCGCAGAAACGCACCGAGGGGTCGTTGCGCGCATCGGCCAACGCGCGGTTGAGGATGTCGAGACATTCGATCACCTGGTCGATGTTCGCAAGCCGCGCATGGTGCAGGATGTCCATCAGCCGGAACTGCATCAGCGGCGGCTGCCCCATCGAGATTCCCGGCCGGCTGAATTCGAACAGCACGTTCACCGCCGGAAGATAATCCTGGATGCGCGCCAGCACGGCGGCCACGTCGTCCCGGCTGCAGGCCACCAGATGGTTGACGGACGGCGGCGGCGCGGCGGGCGCAGAGGCCATTCCGAGCGCAGCGATCACCTCATGCTCGATCCAACGGCGCACCTCGGGGGGCGCCGCACGGATCTGCTCGATGGACAGCGTGATCCCGATCATGGACGGTTCTCCTTCCGGCAAGACTAACTAGAGGAGGCGTGGGGCGGAAGTGTTGATGGGGATCAAGCCCTTGCGGGAAGCCTCGCCTGCGGCGGAGGGTTTTGACGGACTTCATTTTGCCATGCGATCATGGAACAGGACCGCGATGCCGGTGAATTGAATTGACGTGAATTGATTTCGGCCGTCGAAGCCTCAGGGAAATACCGATGAACATGACCAGGAAATCTGCCGCCGCGGCTTTCGCGATGCTGGCGCTCGGCTCCGGCGCCCATGCCGCGACTTGCGGCAACTCGTCCGCCGGCTACGAAGGCTGGAAGCAGCAGTTCGCCGGCGAGGCGCGGGCCAAGGGCATCGGCGCCAATTCGCTCGCCGCGCTGATGGCGACGAACTACGCGCAGGCCACCATCAATGCCGACCGCGGCCAGCGCAGCTTCCAGCTCACGCTCGATCAGTTCCTCGCCAAGCGCGGCGCCACCACCATCGTCGCCAAGGGGCGCAAGCTCAAGCAGTCGCAGGGCGCGCTGTTTGCTTCCATCCAGCAGCGCTATGGCGTGCCGCCGGGCCCGCTGCTCGCGATCTGGGGCATGGAGACCGGCTTCGGCACCCAGCGCGGTAACCAGAACATGCTCGCCTCGATCGCGACGCTCGCCTATGACTGCCGCCGTTCGGAATATTTCACCGAGCACCTCTACGCGGCGCTGAAACTGATCGACCGCGGTGCGCTGTCGCCGAGCCAGCGCGGCTCCATGCATGGCGAGGTCGGCCAGACGCAGTTCATGCCCAAGGCGATTCTGGCCTATGCCACCGGCAATCTCGAGAATGCGGCGAACGCGCTGTCCTCGACCGCCAACTTCCTGCGCGCCCATGGCTGGAAGGCGGGCGCCGGCTACCAGCCGGGCGAGCCGAATTTCGCGGCCATCCAGGCCTGGAACGCCGCTGGCGTCTATCAGAAGGCGATCGCGCTGATGGGCCGCCAGATCGACGGCGGGGAGTGAGCGTACTCTCTCCGCCGTCATTGCGAGGAGCAAAGCGACGAAGCAATCCATAGCCCCGTAAACGGATATATGGATTGCTTCGCTGAGCTCGCAATGACGGTTCTTGGCGACTTCAGCGCGTAGCGGTGCGCTGTACGGCTTCCTGCACCGCCACGCGCAATCCGCCGCCCGGCCTTTTGTCGTTCCGCTCGGTCGCGCCCATCGCCATGATCGCGGTGCCCATCGCGGTCGAGCCGAGCGTGATGACGAAACCGAACACGAGCAGGCCGAGCGCGACGCCGGGTGAGCGGTCGGCCAGGATCAGATGGCGCAGCCCGCCGGGATTGAGCACCAGCAGCCCGCCCACCAGCAGCACCGCCAGGCTCACGCCGATCGCCAGGTTGATTGCCAGGAGCCGCGCCAGCGGCGTGCGCAGGAAATTCGGTCCGCCTGGTTGTTGCTTCTCTTGCATCGTGCCTCCGGCCGCAGCCATCCGTCGCGCCTTGCTGATCGGCGATCGCATCCTGCCATGGCGCGACGATGCCGGCCAGCGCAGCGATGCAGGTCTTTCATCGGCTATCGGGATAGCTCGCCGGCGCTGTCCGGGTTGCGCCGGCACCGCGCCGATCTCACGGCGCCACCAGTTCCACGCGCCGGTTCAGCGCGCGGCCGGCGTCGGTCGCGTTGGAGCCGACCGGCGCGAGGAAGCCGACGCCGGCGGTGCGCAGGCGGGCCGGCGCGATCCGGTAGGCCCTCACCAGTTCGGCGGCGACCGCTTCGGCCCGCCGCCGCGACAGATCGACATTGTATTCATAGGCGCCCTGGTTGTCGGTGTGGCCGACGATGAAGACGGAAAGCCTGGGCTGGCCGGCCAGGAGCTTGGCGATTTCGGCCAGCGTCGGCTGGCTTTCGGGCTTCAACACCGCCTTGTCCGTGTCGAAATAGATTCCGTAGAGCGCGATATGCCCGGCCTCGCCAAGACCCTTCTGCATCGCGGCCGCGTCCACCATCTTGTTCTTGATCGCGCCGAGTTCGGCCACGACGAGCTGCGTGTAGATCTCGCGGTTGTTTTCGCTGACCAGCACGCTGGCATAGGTCTCGCGGCCGCCCTCGACCTTGTGTCCGGCGAAATAGCGGTAATTGAAGCCGTCGATCCACATCTGCGGGATCGGCAGGATGTCGACGTTCTCCGTGAACGGGATGCCGCCGCAGGCATCGGTGTCGCAGAACAGCAATGGCTCGAATCCGGCCTTGGCGAGCTGGGCCTCGAAATTGCGCGACACTTCGAGGATGGAGGGGCCGGGATTGCTGCGATAGGCGATCCGCACGATGCGGCCCTCCAGCCGACGGGCGTCGACGGGCTTGCCGTCCTTGAAGGGCGCGGCCTGAAACCGCGCCGCATCGAAATCCTTCACCTGGTAGCCGGTGATGACGCTGCCGCCGAACCGGCCGATGCCGGGATAGTCCCGCGCACCGGCCACGTCGCGCGCCTGGGCGAGCGTTTCGGTTGCAAACAGCGGGAGGAGGGCGATCAGGAGGAGTTTTCGCAAGATCGTGCATGAAAAGGGCATGGGTCTCTCGGCTGATTTGCGGGGGGAGTGAAAGGCGCCGATCATGAGTGTCGGCAAGGGCGGGGCAGGTTCTGGGTTATTCGTCCATTGCGATGGCGTTTTGACGGCGGCGCCCCGAACCCACCGTCATGCCCG
>JAHCKB010000202.1 GCA_026125985.1 Bradyrhizobium sp. | reverse complement strand
CCTTCTCCCTCTGCTCGGCTTTGTCTCCCGTGCTGATCGCGTGGGCGACGCAGTTGGCCGCGTGGTCGCGCAGGACCTCGCCCTCGGCGCGCGCGAGCGCCGTCTTCACCGCCTGGATCTGCTGCAGCACATCAATGCAGTAGCGGCCCTCCTGCACCATCCGCGCGATGCCCTGGACCTGGCCGGCGATACGATTGAAGCGGTTTACCTTCGCCTTCGTCCGAGCGCTCGCCGCATCCACCACAGATACTCCCACTGAGTATGTGTTGAACGCTGCCGGATCGACGTCGTTCCGCCAACCGGCGCGCCGAGCGCCGGCTTTGAGGATGAGGGAGGGGGAAAAACGAGGAAAGGAGGAATGACGTGCCGCATGCCCGGCCGGCGCGTCAAGGGAGGCTTCGCCCGCTACGCGGCCCTTGACCCGCCGGTCCGGAGAGGCGGCCGCGAAGGAGGGGTCAGAAGGGCTGAAGAGGATGGCGGACCGAAGGGTGAGCCGCGCTCCAGCCCGACGAGGCTGAAAGGAGCCCGCCCATGACCCTCTCTCCGATCTGCAAGGTCTTCCAAGGGACCGCCGACCGCCGGCAAATGTTCCGCATGTTCGATCGCCACGCGCAGCGGCCGAACCGCTCGCCGGACGACGGCGCCCTCTACCGCGGCGAGTGGTTTGAGATCGGCGAGGCCGAGTACGACACCATGCTCGACATCCTGCCACCCCTGTGGGTGCGCAGCGACATGTTCGCCATGCGCGAATTCCTCACCGGCAGCGTCACAAGCGTGTTCTTCGCGCTGCCGATCGACAATTGCATCCGCTATTTCCACGGCTACTGCGATCTGTCAGATCGCGCCTCGCCAGGCTGCATGCGTGCCGCGATCGTCGAGCGCGAGTCACGGCCAGTCCGTGCGATGACGCGTGAGGAGCGGCTCGAGCACATCTGGTCGAGCACCCACGACGACTACCGCGGCTACGCCGGTGAGCGTTTCACCGAGCGCCAGCGCGGTATGCGCACAGTGCTCTTCTACGGCGGGCAGCGCGGAACGATGCTCAAGCTGCTGGACGAACTCACCGACGCGGAGATCTCGGCGAAGCTGCCGGTGCATCTGCGCTACCTCCCCGACGCGATGGCAGCGTGAGGAGGCGGCGATGTTCACGTTCTCCGTCACGGCGGTGCGCGCCGTCATCATGCGCGGGCGCATCGACGCCTTTCTGAACGGCGGATTCCGCAATCCGCACTACGGCCTCGCGCCCGGCAAGGACGAGAAGCCGGGCATCTGGCTGGTGGGCGATGAAGGCGTCTACATCATGTCCAACGGCAAGCTTGCCGAGGGACAGCAGCGCCCGCTCGTCGTCTACGCCGAGGAATGCGATCCGAAGACCAATCCCGAATACTGGCACTACAAGCGCCAGTATTTCGGGGGCGACGACGGCATCGATTTCCTCGACGCCGAGATGCTGGTGAAGCTGATCGCGGCAGCACCCGCGGCCACGCACCTCACACTCGCGATGACCGACGACAGCGTCTCGATCACGCCGATCTGCCGCTGACCTCCCCGGTCGCACGGCCCACTTCCCCAACCACTCGCGACCATCGATCCCGCTGACATCCGCCGGCGGGCCGCTGGCGCGCGCCTTCATCACAAGGAGATGCTCCAATGGCGCATGACGACCCCTTCACGCTCGACCTCTTCGGAGACACCGCACTCTCATCCGGCCTCGGCCTCGGCGTCACAGCTTTCGGGACTGGCCTCGGCATAGATCCGGACGATGGCGACGACCCCAATCCGTCGTCACCGGCGCCCGCAATTCCGGTCGCGGCAGCCGCGCGTCCGACACCGTCTCTCCGCCGGGCGTGCGGAGCGAATTTCCACCTCGCCGGCGACCGCGCCTTGGCGAAAGGCTGGAAAGACCGCGCGCGAGACAACATCACCGCGATCCGGCTCGCAGCGAGCATCGACGCGAAGGAGCGCGCTGCAACTGTCGAGGAGCAGGAGCAGCTGATCCGCTTCACCGGATTCGGCGCCTCCGAGCTCGCCAACTCCGTCTTCCGCCGCCCTGGCGAGGCCGAGTTTCGGAAGGGCTGGGAGGCGATCGCCGAGAACCTGCAGGACGCGGTCGACGATTTCGACCACGCCTCGCTGGCGCGCTGCACGCAGTATGCGCACTTCACGCCGGAGTTCATCGTTCGCGCGATCTGGGCTGGCTTGCGGCGCCTCGGCTGGCGCGGCGGCCGCGTCCTCGAGCCGGGGATCGGCACCGGGCTGTTTCCAGCGCTGATGCCGGAAGGGCTGCGCGATGTCTCGCACGTCACCGGCATCGAACTCGATCCCGTGACGGCGCGGATCGTCCGCCTGCTGCAGCCCGGCGCGCGCATCATAACCGGGGACTTCGCGCGTACCGAGTTGCCCGCGAGTTTCGACCTCGCCATCGGCAATCCGCCGTTCTCCGACCGCACCGTGCGCTCCGACCGCGCCTACCGTTCCATGGGCCTGCGCCTGCACGACTACTTCATCGCGCGCGCGATCGACCTGTTGAAGCCGGGCGCGCTCGCCGCCTTCGTCACCTCGCACGGCACGATGGACAAGGCGGATTACGCCGCGCGGGAGCGCATCGCGAAGTCGGCTGACCTGATCGCCGCCGTTCGGCTCCCCGAGGGCAGCTTCCGCTTCGCCGCCGGCACCGACGTCGTGGTCGACCTCCTGTTCTTCCGCAAGCGCAAGGTCGGCGATGCCGAGGGCGACCTGTCGTGGTTGGACCTCGAGGAGATCCGGCCCGCGACCGAGGACGAGAGCGCGATCCGCGTGAACCGGTGGTTCGCGCGGCACCCCGACTTCGTGCTCGGCGTGCACGCGCTCGCCTCGGGCCCCTTCGGCGAGGCTTACACGTGCCTGCCGCGTGACGGTGAGGACCTCGCCGCAGCGCTTGCGGCCGCCGTCAATCTCCTTCCGGAAGCAGTCTACGACGGCGAGCCCGAAGCGATTGATTTCGATCTGGAAGATGCGAGCGATTTGGGTGCCGTCGACCTGCCGCCGGATCGCCACGTCCGCGAGGGCAGCTACTTCTTCGACAAGGCGCACGGCCTGATGCAGGTCGTCGACCGCGAGCCCGTTACGGTGAGAGCGCGCAAGGGCCGCGGCGCCGAGGGCATCCCGGAGAAGCACGTGCGCATCGTCCGCAAGCTGATTCCGATCCGCGACGCCGTGCGCGAGGTGCTGAAGGCGCAGGAGCTCGACCGGCCGTGGAAGGACGCGCAGGTCCGCCTGCGCATCGCCTGGTCAAGCTTTGTCCGCGACTTCGGCCCGATCAATTTCACGACCGTCTCCATCGCGGAGGATGACGAGACCGGCGAAACACGCGAGACGCACCGCCGGCCGAACATCCAGCCCTTCCTCGACGACCCCGACTGCTGGCTCGTCGCCTCGATCGAGGATTACGACCTCGAGACCAACACCGCGAAACCCGGGCCGTTGTTCACCGAGCGCGTGATCGCGCCGCCGGTGGCGCCGGTGATCGCGAGCGCGGCCGACGCGCTCGCCGTTGTCCTCAACGAGCGCGGGCACGTCGACGTCGACCACATCGCCGAGCTCCTGCATCGCGACGCGCAGGATGTCGTCGCCGAACTCGGCAGCGCCATCTTCCGCGACCCGTCTGACGGATCGTGCCAGACGGCCGACGCCTACCTCTCCGGCCCTGTCCGCGAGAAGCTGAAAACCGCGGAGGCCGCGGCCGCCCTCGACCCGGAGTACGAACGCAATGTCTCTGCCCTGCAGGGCGTGCAGCCTGCCGACCTCAAGCCGTCCGACATCACGGCGCGTCTCGGCGCACCATGGATTCCGGCCGCCGACGTCGTCGCCTTCGTCAAGGAGACGATGGATGTGGAGATCAAGATCCACCACATGCCGGAGCTCGCGTCGTGGACCGTCGAGGCGCGGCAGCTCGGGTGGACGGCGACAGGCACGTCGGAGTGGGGCACGGACCGCCGACACGCGGGTGAACTGCTCGCCGACGCGCTCAACAGCCGCGTGCCTCAGATCTTCGACACGGTGAAGGAGGAGATGAGCGAGCGGCGCGTGCTCAACGTCGTCGACACCGAGGCGGCGAAGACGAAGCTCTCGAAGATCAAGGACGCGTTCCAGCGCTGGATCTGGTCCGATCCCGACCGCACTGACCGCCTGGCGCGCGTCTACAACGACCGGTTCAATAACATCGCGCCGAGAGCCTTCGACGGTTCCCACCTGAAGCTTCCCGGCGCCTCTGGCGCCTTTTCTCTTTATGGACATCAGAAACGCGGCATCTGGCGCATCGTCTCGGCCGGCTCGACCTACCTCGCGCACGCCGTCGGCGCCGGCAAGACCATGACAATGGCCGCCGCCGTCATGGAGCAGCGCCGCCTCGGCCTGATCGCCAAGGCGATAGTCGTCGTGCCGGGCCACTGCCTGGCGCAGGCCGCACGCGAGTTCCTGGCGCTCTACCCGAACGCGCGCATCCTCGTCGCCGACGAGACGAACTTCACCAAGGATAAGCGGCACCGCTTCCTGTCGCGGGCGGCCACGGCGACCTGGGACGCGATCATCATCACGCACAGCGCGTTCCGCTTTATCGCGGTGCCGTCGGTGTTCGAGCAGCAGATGATCCAGGACGAGCTGGAGCTCTATGAGACGCTGCTGACCAAGGTCGAAAGCGACGATCGCGTCTCGCGCAAGCGTCTCGAGCGGCTGAAGGAGGGGTTGAAGGAGCGGCTGGAGTCGCTGTCGACGCGCAAGGACGACCTGCTGACCATTTCGGAGATCGGAATCGACCAAATCATCGTCGACGAGGCGCAGGAGTTCAGGAAGCTCTCCTTCGCCACCAACATGTCGACGCTCAAGGGCGTCGACCCGAGCGGCTCGCAGCGCGCCTGGGACCTTTATGTGAAGTCCCGTTTCGTCGAGACGAAGAACCCTGGCCGCGCGCTCGTGCTCGCCTCGGGCACGCCGATCACCAACACGCTGGGCGAGATGTTCTCGGTGCAGCGCTACCTTGGCTACGCAGCGCTCAGCGAACGCGGCCTGCACGAGTTCGACGCCTGGGCGTCGACCTTCGGCGATGTCTCGACCGAGCTCGAACTGCAGCCGTCCGGCAAGTACAAGCCGGTGACGCGCTTCGCCACCTTCGTTAACGTGCCGGAGCTGATCGCGATGTTCCGCTCCTTCGCGGACGTCGTGATGCCGCAGGACCTGCGGCAGTACGTGAGGGTGCCGGCGATCTCGACGGGCAAACGGCAGATCCTCACCGCGAAGCCGTCGTCGGCGTTCAAGCGCTACCAAACCCTGCTCGGCGAGCGCATCAAGGCGATCGAGGAGCGCGACCGCGCGCCCGAGCCCGGCGACGACATCCTGTTGTCGGTCATCACCGATGGGCGGCATGCGGCGATCGACCTCCGCCTCGTCGATCCGGACAACGACAACGAGGCCGACAACAAGCTGAACCAGCTCGTCGGCAACGCTTTCCGCATTTGGAGCGAGACGGCCGACAACGCCTACGTCCGCTCCGACGGCAAGCCGTTCGAACTGCCAGGCGCCGCGCAGATGATCTTCTCCGACCTCGGCACGATCAGCGTCGAGAAGTCGCGCGGCTTCTCCGCCTACCGCTGGATCCGCGACGAGCTCGTCCGCATGGGCGTGCCCGCGTCCGAGATCGCCTTCATGCAGGATTACAAGAAGTCCGAGGCGAAGCAGCGCCTGTTCGGCGACGTGCGCGCCGGCAAGGTCCGCTTCCTGATCGGCTCGTCCGAGACGATGGGGACGGGCGTCAATGCCCAGCTCCGCCTCAAGGCCCTGCACCACCTCGACGTGCCGTGGCTGCCGTCGCAGATCGAGCAGCGCGAGGGGCGCATCGTGCGGCAGGGCAACCAGCACGACGAGGTCGACGTCTTCGCCTACGCGACCGAGGGCAGCCTCGACGCGCAGATGTGGCAGAACAACGAGCGCAAGGCGCGTTTCATCGCGGCCGCGCTCTCGGGCGACACCTCGATCCGCCGGCTCGAAGACATGGGCGAGAGCCAGGCCAATCAGTTCGCGATGGCCAAGGCAATCGCATCGGGCGACCCGCGGCTGATGCTGAAAGCGGGGCTCGAGGCCGACGTCGCTCGGCTTGAGCGCCTGCGGGCTGCGCATATCGACGACCAGCACGCGGTGCGCCGGCAAATCCGCGACGCCGAGCGCGACATCGAGTTCTCCATCCGCCGGCTCAGTGAGATTGGGCAGGACATCGAGCGCCGCATCCCGACTTCGGGCGACGCCTTCGCCATGGTGGTGACCGGAGAGACGTACGCCGAGCGCAAGCTCGCGGGCCGCGCGCTGCTGAAGGAAATCCTGACGCTGGTGCAGCTTCAGCAGGAAGGCGAAACCGTCATCGCCTCGGTCGGCGGCTTCGGCGTCGAATACAGCGGCGAGCGCTTCGGGAAAGACGGCTACCGCTTCACCACGGCGCTGCTGCGCACCGGAGCCGACCACGAAATCGAGTTGCCGGTCACTGTGACGCCGCTCGGCGCCGTCGCCCGGCTTGAGCACGCGCTCGACGACTTCGAAGGCGAGCGCGAGCGCTTCAGCCAGCGCCTGGCGGACGCTCGCAAGCGGCTCGCCTCCTACGAGTCGCGCGACGGCGGCGACTTCGTCTTCGCCGGCGAGCTAGCGCAGAAGCGCCGGCAGCTCACCGAGGTGGAGAAGGCCTTGGCGGAGGACAGCGAGAGCGAAGGCGGCATGGCCGCGGCCGCCTGAAAAACGAAATGGAAAACCGGAGAGATGCCTGCTCGCAGATCGGGCGGGCCGTCGATGCTGGCGCTCAACCGCCGCCTGCGCGATCCCGGCCCGTCGTCCTGCGCAGGGCTGTGGCCCTGCTGGTCCAGCCGGTCAGGGATGCTCGGCCGCAGTTGCACCGGCCCGACCGCTCCGCGGGCCGGGGGGTGTCTTCGGGAAGAAGACGAACAAGGGCTGGCGATGCCGGTCCGCAACCCCAAAAGGAGTGTTCCCCATGCAACTCATCAAGGTCGATCCGCGCGCGCTCGTGGAGAGCCCCGACCATTCGCGCCAGACCAAGTCGTCGCCGCAGGCCGACGCGCTCTTGCTAGCCTCGATCAAGGCTGTCGGCATCGTGCAGCCGCCCGTCGTGTCACAGCAGGCTGACGGCGGCAACGGCTTTCTCATCAACGCCGGCCGGCGCCGCGTGCGCCTCGCCATCGCCGCGGGCCTCGACGAAATCGACGTGCTCGTCGACGACCCGGCGAACGACAACGGCGCCATGCGCTCGATGGTCGAGAACATCGCTCGCGAGGCGTTGAACCCGGTCGACCAATGGCGTGCGATCGAGCGCCTGGTCGCGCTCGGCTGGACCGAAGAAGCGATCGGCGTCGCGCTCGCGCTGCCGGTGCGCCAGATCCGGAAGTTGCGCCTGCTCGCCAACGTGCTGCCGGCGATGCTCGACCACATGGCCAAGGGCGACATGCCCGACGAGCGCCAGCTGCGCACCATCGCGTCGGCGTCGCTCGACGAGCAGAAGGAGGTCTGGAAGAAGCACAAGCCGTCGAAGGCCGACCCGCAGGTCTCGTGGTGGAGCGTCGCGCAGGCGCTGCAGAAGACGCGCATGTTCGCACGCCACGCCAGCTTCGGCGACGATCTCGCGCAAGCCTACGGCATCGCGTGGGTCGAGGACCTGTTTGCCCCGGCGGACGAGGACAGCCGCTATACCACGGACGTCGAGGCCTTCCTCGGCGCGCAACAGGAGTGGATGACGGCCAACCTTCCGAAGAAGGGCGTCATCGCCGAGACCACGAATTACGGCGAGGTGAAGCTGCCGCCGAAGGCGGAGCGCGTCTACGGCAAGCCGACGAAGTCGGACTGCACCGCGATGTATCTCGACCGCGACGGCCGCGTGCAGACCGTGCTCTACCGCATGCCGGCGGCGAAGAAGCCGAAGGGCAAGGGCGCGACCGGTCCGGACGACGCCGTGGACGACGTCAACGAAGTGTCGAAGCCGCGTCCCGACGTGACGCGCAAGGGCGTCGAGATGATCGGCGACCTCCGCACCGACGCACTGCGCGAAGCGCTCGGCCGCGCGCCGATCGAGGACGACACGCTGATGGCGTTGCTGATCCTCGCGTTCGCCGGGCAGAACGTCTCGGTGACGACGGGAAGCGGCGGCACCACCTATGGTCACAGCCGGCTGGCGAAGAACGCAGTGGTGTTGTTCGACGCCGACGGCAAGCTCGCCTTCGACATGGACACGCTGCGCGTCGCGGCGCGCACCATGCTGGTCGACGTGCTGTCATGCCGGGAGAACGCCACCAACAGCGGCGTCGTCGCCCGCGTGGCCGGCGAGGTCGTCGGCGCGGACGCCTTCCTGCCGAACATGGGGACGGAGGACTTCCTCGCCTGCCTTTCGCGCCCGGCGCTCGAGGCGTCGTGCAAAGACACGGCGGTCCTGCCGCGCCAGCGCGTGAAGGACACCCGCGCCGCGCTCGTCGAGCACTTCAAGGAGGGACACTTCGTCCACCCCTCCGCGCTCTTCGCGGCCGACCCGGCGAAGCTCTCCGACTTCCTGTCGTCGAGCGCGACCGCGGCAGACGACGACGAGACC
>JAHCKB010000201.1 GCA_026125985.1 Bradyrhizobium sp. | reverse complement strand
GCTGCGCCGCTCGCTCGCCATCGAGATGGGCTTCGTGATGCCGGCGGTGCGCATCCTCGACAACGTCCAGCTCGAGGCCAACACCTACATTATCAAGATCAAGGAAGTGGACGCCGGGACCGGCAAGATCTGGCCGCACCAGTTCATGGTGATGGATCCCGCGGGCAACCAGGTGCAGGTGCCCGGCATCCACACCGTGGAGCCGACGTTCGGACTGCCGGCAACCTGGGTGGACGCCGCGCTGAAGGAAGAGGCCTCGCTCAAGGGCTACACCGTGGTGGATGCGGCAACCGTGCTCTCGACCCATCTGACCGAGCTGCTGAAGGCCAACATGAGCGACCTGCTGTCCTACGGCGAGGTGCAGAAACTCTTGAAGGACCTGCCGAAGGAACAGGGCGAACTGGTGAAGGACATCGTGCCGAGCCAGGTCACGGTCTCCGGCATTCAGCGCGTGCTGCAGCTCCTGCTCGCCGAACGCATCTCGGTCCGCGACCTCTCCACCATCCTCGAAGGCATCGCCGACGCGCTCGCCTTCTCGCGCAACCCGGCGACGATGGTCGAGCATGTCCGCGCGCGGCTGGCGCGGCAGATCTGCGCGCAGCACACCTCGCATAACGGCTATCTGCCGCTGATCGCGCTGTCGGCGCGCTGGGAGCAGGCCTTTGCCGAATCCATCGTAGGTACCGGCGAGGAGCGCAACCTCGCCATGCAGCCCTCGAAACTCTCGGAATTCATGACGGCGGTGCGCATCGCCTTCGAGAACGCCGCGCGCGAGGGCGAGGCGCCGGTGCTGGTGACTTCCGCCGCGATCCGTCCCTTCGTCCGCTCGCTGGTCGAACGCTTCCGCTCCCAGACCACGGTGCTGTCGCAGGCCGAGATCCATCCGCGGGCGCGGCTGAAGACGGTGGGAAGCGTTTAGGAGGCATTCGCGGCGAGCACCCGGCTGTTGTTGCGCATGACACGCAGCAGCACGATAGAATCGTTCAACGCGATGCGCGCCGCCATTGCAGTGGAGAAAAGGCATCGGTAGTGAGAAAGCATGCTCGCTCCGATCGTCGATCGCTTCTCACTCGTTTCGCTGCTGCGCTTCTTCCCCGTCCCGCTCCTGCAACCTATTCTCAGTCTTATCGGCACGCAGGTCGCCCGCAACGAGCCCGACATCTTCCTTCGCCTCGGCCCGCATGCGCAAAAGACCTTCGTCATCGACCCCAGCGATTTGCCGTTCGTGCTGGTGCTGCGACCGCGGCCGGAGGCGCCTGAACTGAGTGCCTTCCGGCGCGCGGACGCGCCGCGCGGGCATGCCTGCATCTCCGGCACCTTCCTCAATTTGTTCCGCCTGATCGACGGCTCGCTCGACGGCGACGCGTTGTTCTTTTCGCGCGAACTGCGCGTCACTGGCGACACCGAAGCCGTGGTCGCGCTGCGCAATTCGCTCGACGACATCGACGGCGGGCTGGTGCAGGCCGTCACCGGCGCTTTCGGCCCGCTTTCCCCGGTCGCCGCAATGACGGTGTCCCATTTCCGGTCCCTCGGCGGCAGGAGCCACCATGAACGATGACACCGTGCCGCAACGCCCCGAACTGGTTTGCCCGGCGGGAACGCCCGCGAGCCTGCGCACCGCGGTGGATGCCGGCGCAGACGCCGTCTATTGCGGCCTGCAGAACGAAACGAACGCACGCAACTTTCCCGGCCTGAACTTCTCGCCCGTGGAGTTGCAGAAGTCCGTCGCCTACGCGCATGCGCGCGGCGCCAAGGTTCTGCTGGCCGTCAACACCTTTCCGCCGGCCGGCAAATTCCAGCTCTGGAAGGACGCCATCGATGTCGCGGTCGCCTGCGCGGTGGATGCGATCATCGTCGCCGACATGGGCGTTGCGGCCTACGCCTCGCGAAATTTTCCGCAGTTGCGGCTGCACCTGTCGGTGCAGGCGGGCGCCTCCTCGCCGGAAGCGATCCGCTTCCATTGCGAGGAATTCGGCGTCAGGCGCGTGGTGCTGCCGCGCATCCTCACCGTCGCTGAAATCGCCGACATCCATCGGCAGATCCCTTGCGAGATCGAGGCCTTCGTGTTCGGCAATATCGGCATGATGGCCGAGGGCCGCTGCAGCCTCACCAACTACGTGACGGGGATTTCGACCAACATGGACGGAGTCTGTTCGCCGGCCGCCGATGTCCGCTTTGAGGAAGAGGCCGACGGCGCGCTGACCAGCCGGCTCGGCCCGTTCGTGATCGACCGCTACGCCTGCGGCGAGAGTGGAGGCTATCCGACCATCTGCAAGGGCCGCTACGCCTGTTCCGCACAGGCGGAGCCCTACTACGCCTTCGAGGAACCGCGTTCGCTCAATCTCTCCGCGCTGTTGCCGGAGCTGATGCGCGCAGGCGTTACCGCGCTGAAGATCGAAGGACGCCAGCGCAGCCGTGCCTATGTCAAGGAAGTGGTCGGCGCCTTTCGCCGCGCCGTTGACGACATCATGGCCGGCCGGGAGGCGGCGCTCGCCAACCTGATCGCACTGACCGAAGGTCACAAGGAAACCCAAGGCGCCTTCCGAAGCAAGAGCTGGAGATAGCACAGCCATGAGTGAGGCCCGTACCGAGCTGACGCTCGGCCCCAATCCGTTCAACTGGTCGCCGGAGCGCTGGCGCGACTTCTATTTCCGGATCGCGGACGAAGCGCCGGTCGCTACGGTCTATCTCGGCGAAACCGTCTGCTCCAAGCGTGCGCCGCTGTTTGAGGAGCACTACGAAGCCGTCGCCGAGAGGCTTCGCGGCGCCGGCAAGACGGTCGTGCACTCGACGCTGGGTGAGACGGCGTCGCAGGTCGACCGGCGGCTGGTCAACGATGTCTGCCAACGCGTCGGCGATTTGGTGGAAGCCAACGACGTCTCGGCGATATGGCATCTGCGCGGACGTCCACACTGCATCGGTCCGCTGATCAATGTCTACAACGAGGAAACCCTGCGCTTCCTCGCTGCCAGGGGCGCGCGCAACGTCTGCCTGCCGGCCGAACTCCCGTTCGCCGCCGTCAGCGTGCTGTGCGGCACGGCTGCCGCCGAGGGCGTGACGATCGAGCTGCAGGTATTCGGCAGGCAGTCGCTGGCGCTATCGGCGCGCTGCTATCATGCTCGTGCACATGACCGGACCAAGGACACCTGTCGCTTCGTCTGCGAGGAGAATGCGGACGGGCTGCCGTTGACCACGCTGGACGGCCAGCCTTTTCTTGTCGTCAACGGAATCCAGACCTTGAGCTATGAATACCTGAACCTGGCGCAGGAGGTCCCGGCCCTGAAGACGGCCGGCGTCTCCCGCTACCGTCTTTCTCCGCATAGCTGCGACATGGTGGAGGTCGCATCGACGTTTCGCGATCTCCTGGATGGAGAGATCGCGCCGTCAGAAGCGCTTTCCCGGCTCCAGACCCTCGAGCTTGGGACGCCATTCGCCAACGGCTTCCTCCACGGCCAGCCCGGCTACCGTTGGACCACGATCAAGAACCTGATCTGAGCTGGCGTGGGCGCTAGCAGTGCCACGCAAATCACCCCGCAAGACCGACGAAGCTTTTTCGCCACAGGCAACTGATTTGTGAGAGATGGCGGGTCCGGCACCGTGTCAGCCGCCGTCCGGGCACACCATATAAATATTTGAAAATATTATAATATTTTACCTTGCCGGGACCGGGGTCCATTTTCAATCGCGGGAATTCAAGACTTATCACCGCCTTGTGATCGCATCTGGGGAACGAAAGTACGGTTCCCTACGTTTACGGGACGCAAGACGTTGAACCGGTCTCTGGACGAGCCACACCAATTCAACAGAGACAGAGGAAGGCGGCAGGAGACTTCCATGAACCACTCGATCTACAGCGCAGATCGGACGACCCATCTCAAGATCGTGGTCGTTGCCCTTGTGGCGGGTATCCTTGTCGCCGGCTTCGGTATCACGACGCGCAACAGCGCGCCGGACGACGGAGTGCAGACCGCACGCGTGATCAAGGCCGGCAAGCCGGTCGTAGTCACCAGTTCGGGAACCTCGGTCATCCGCTAACAGAGGAATTTACGGAATTCACGCGGTCCTTTACAGCCCCCCAAAGTCGCTGCGTGGATATTAGAAGACCCCAACTACCCCCAAGTTGACGACCGGAAAACGCCCGCTCCCCACGGGCGTTTTTCATTTCCAGGGTCGGGAATTTTCGTTTGAAGCGCTTCAAGACGAAGTGGAAACCGGTTGCGTGAAGAAAACGCGTCAAATCAAGAATCCAGCGCTCCGGCGCTGATTCAATCAGAACCGGAAATGCTCTAGCGCGCGGGAGAGGCAGCCGGCGGCACCGTCTCGATCAGCTTGCCCGAGAAGACGACCGGCCCGGTCGGAGAGCCGCTGGGCGAGCC
This sequence comes from Bradyrhizobium sp., assembly GCA_026125985.1. Taxonomy (GTDB): domain Bacteria; phylum Pseudomonadota; class Alphaproteobacteria; order Rhizobiales; family Xanthobacteraceae; genus Bradyrhizobium. The sequence continues at coordinate 4,242 of JAHCKB010000201.1, read as the reverse complement.
GCCTTGCGGCTCGAGGCTCACCGCAAAGGTCGCCTCGTTGACGATTTCGTTGTCATAGGCGGCGAGTATGGGACGGGCGGTAAAATCATTGTTGCCGATGACGCCGAGCGAGCGCGGCCGCTGCAGCTTGTCGGACACGATCCAGAGCTCGTAGCTCCTGCCGGCCTCCGGCTGTGCGCCGACCTTGCGCACGGTGAAGTTTCTGGTCGCTGCGTCCACAGTCAGGATGAAGGCTGGCGCACCTCCGCCGCTCTGCAGCAGAGCGACATATTGAGCGGCGGCCGGCGGTGGGGGTGCCTTTACTTCCACCACCCGCGTGCGCGGCTGAGGACGGATGCTGTCCGGCAAAGCGTCGGGCTGATAGACTTGCAGACCCACCATCACCAGCAGCGCCGCCGCGATCGCCGAGGCTATGCTTGCGACATTGCGCCAGCGGCGAATACGGCGGCTCAATTGAATGACGTTGGCGCTGTCGGCAACGGCCGGCGGCGGAGGCGCCGCTGGCGGAGGCTCGGCAACCGCATTGTCGTTGGCTTCAGGGGTGAACTCGGCCGCAGGCGGCAGCGGCGGCGCCTCCGGCAGCACCAGCGGCGCCTGCTCGCCGCCATGGCCGATGGCACGGCGAATATTGTCCCAGACCAGCGGCCGCGGCTCGACCGCGCCGACCATCTGATTCAGCACACCCAGCCTGAACTCCCATGCCTGCACGACGGCGGCGAATTCCTGGTCGACAGCCATCATGGTCTCGACCTGCGTGCGCTCGTCGGCATCGAGGGTGCCGAGCGCATATTCCGCAGCGAGCGCGATATGGTCTTCGCTATAGGCCATCAGTCCAGGTCCAAGTCATCCAGGTCAGAGGCGTCCAAGTCAGAGGCGTCCAATTCAAAATCGTCCAAGTCCGGTTCTACCGATTCCGCATCTACAATCCGAGGCACTCCCGGATATCCATCATGCTCCGGCGCAACCACGTCTTCACCGTATTCACCGGCGTCTCGAATTTCGCCGCCAGTTGCTCGCGGCTCCAGCCGTTGTAATAGGCGAGAAGCACGAGTTTCTGGCGATCGGGTTCGAGCCGGCCGACGCACTCCAGCAGCCGTTTCAGTTCTTCCGTCATCTCCCGCCGCGCCAGGGGATCGGGAGAGTCGGCCGCCACTTCCATGGCCGAGGGTTCCTCCTCCAGGGAAGATTCGCTTCGCTTGCGCACCACATCGATGGCGCGGTTGCGGGCGATCGAAGCCATCCATGTGATCGGCGAAGACAGCGCCGGATTGAACTGGCCGGCGCTGTGCCAGATCTTGATGTAGGCCTCCTGGATGACCTCCTCGGCGAGATCCTGTCGGCGCAAGATACGAAGCACGACGCCGAAGAGTTTCGCGCGCGTTGCAGCGTACAGGCGCTCGAAAGCGGCCTCATCGCCCTTCGCAACCGCGGCAATCAGCCAGACCAGCTCAGCCGGCGTCAGCATTCACACTCCCCTCATCGCGATCCCCTCGCCATCGGACCGGGAGCGCCGCTGTCCCGGTAGCATACCCTGCCCTATACGTGCCACCAAGCGGCTGGTTTATGGGCGCGATCAACGAAAAACCCGGACCTTTTCGGCCCGGGTTGACTTCCGTCTAATTGATCTGGGGCGCTTCAGGCGACGCCGAGGCGGGCGCGCATCAGACCGATCGAATCCATGTCGGCCTGTTCGCGGGCGTTCTCTTCGGCGCGCTCGCGTGCCTGGTCGCGCTCGTCGAGCAACTCGACTTTCTTCAGTTCCTCGAAGGCTTCGCTCAGCAGGGCCTTGGCGTCTTCGAGCTGGCCGCGCAGTTCATCGGCTGAGCGGGACAGGTTCTCCCGGCGCTGGATCGCGGCCTTGGCATAGGTCGGGTAGGCGAAGTGGGCGGGATCGTTGATCCCGGCGCGCTCCTGCTCCGACTGGATCTCGCGCTCCAACTCGACCGACATCCGCTGAAATTCGGCGATCATGCCCTCGATCTGGGCGACCCGGCGGCGCTTTTCGTCGACCTGAAACTTCTTCAGGCGGATCAGCGTTTCTCGTGACTTCATCGACTCATACTCCCCAGAAGTCCCCAATTGCACACGGGACAGGGCCGGCTCCCCCTCGGGCCCCGCCGGCTTTCAGCTAAACAGTGCCGGGGATGATGGCCTGACAAAGTTAGCGTTCCGTTTCCAAACGCCCGAGTATTTGCTCGAGCAGGGCATAGCCTTCCGGCAGTGAGGTCTTCTCGTCCTTGGCCTGGCGCAGGAAGGTCTCGAGCGGCTCATGCAGGCTGATCGCCTCGTCCACCTCCTGGCTGGAGCCTGACCGATAGGCGCCGAGCCGGATCAGTTCCTCCATGTCGGCATAGGTGGCCATGACCTGGCGCGCCCGGGTGATGATCGGCAGGAAGGCCGGATCGGCCGATCGGGGCATGGTGCGGGACACCGATTTGAGGATGTTGATGGCGGGATAGCGCCCGCGCTCGGCGATCGAGCGCTGCATGACGATATGGCCGTCAAGAATGCCGCGCACGGCGTCCGCGATCGGCTCGTTGTGGTCGTCGCCGTCGACCAGCACCGTGAAGATGCCGGTGATGGTGCCCTTGCCCATTCCCGGGCCCGCGCGTTCCAGCAGCTTCGGCAATTCCGTGAACACGGTCGGCGTATAGCCCTTGGCAGTCGGCGGCTCGCCGGCGGAGAGGCCGATCTCGCGCTGGGCCATCGCAAAGCGCGTCACCGAGTCCATCAGGCACAGCACGTCGCGATCTTCGTCGCGGAAATATTCGGCGATCGCGAGCGTCAGATACGCCGCCTGCCGGCGCATCAGCGCAGGCTCGTCGGAGGTGGCGACCACCACCACCGAACGCGCCAGGCCCTCTTCACCGAGATCGTCCTGCAGGAATTCCTGCACCTCGCGGCCGCGCTCGCCGATCAGACCGATGACGGAGACGTCGGCATCGACGTTGCGCGCCAGCATCGACAGCAGCACCGACTTGCCGACGCCGGAGCCGGCGAAGATGCCCATGCGCTGGCCACGGCAGCAGGTGAGGAAAGTATTGAGCCCGCGCACGCCGAGATCGAGCGGCGCTCCGACGCGCTGGCGCGAATGCGCCGGCGGCGGCATGTTGCGGTAGGGCATGGGAGAGCCGCCCTGCGCTATCGGTCCCTTGCCGTCGATCGGTTCCCCCATTGCGTTGACCACGCGCCCGAGCCAGGCCGGCGACGGCCGTACCTGACCGGCGGCGTTGGCAATGACCGCGCGGCAGCCCCGCCGCACGCCTTCAAGCCCCGCGAACGGCATCACCACCGCATTGTCGCCGGAGAAGCCGATCACCTCGGCCGGGATGAACCGGTTCCCGCCGGTCTCGATCACGATGCGCGCGCCCACCGACATGGCGTGGATGGGGCCGGCGATCTCCACCATCAGACCGCGCACGCCCACGACGCGGCCATAGATGTTGACCGCGTCGATGTCGCTGATCTGCTCGGCCAGCGCTTTCAAACTTTGGCCTTCATGTTGAGACCTTCATTGCGAAACCCTTAAGTTTCCGCGTCTTTGCCCCGATCGCTTAACTTCGTGTTTACCCGCATCATTAATCATTACGTCACGGTCTTTGATGACTGAGAGCGCTTGCCCCGCCAGAAGGAAGGGCGAGTCGCAAGAGTCTGTTAACGCAGACTCTTAATGTGGAACTTGAACGCGGTGGGTGACGAAAAGCTGGTTTGACGCAATATCTTAGGGCGATTCGACAAAAATTGCACGGTTAGAGCTTGCGCATCAGAATCAGATTTTGTTAACCATGTGTCTGTCAGGATCCGAATCAGTTGTTCAAAGGCGTTTTGTGTGCCGCAAGTGCGGCCGACCTGACGCCCGGAGCGGCGACTAAAGGGGACTGGCATGCGCGTTTTGCTGATTGAAGATGACAGCGCCGTCGCGCAGTCAATCGAGCTGATGCTCAAATCAGAGAGCTTCAACGTCTATACGACCGACCTCGGCGAAGAGGGCGTCGACCTCGGAAAGCTCTACGATTACGACATTATCCTTCTCGACCTGAACCTGCCCGACATGTCCGGCTATGACGTGCTCAAGCAGCTCCGGGTCTCCAAGATCAAGACCCCCATTCTGATCCTCTCCGGCCTCGCCGGCATCGAGGACAAGGTCAAGGGTCTCGGCGTCGGCGCCGACGACTACATGACCAAGCCCTTCCACAAGGACGAACTGGTCGCCCGCATCCACGCGATCGTGCGCCGCTCCAA
>JAHCKB010000200.1 GCA_026125985.1 Bradyrhizobium sp. | reverse complement strand
CGAGACCGAGGGTCACACCGACATCCTGGCCGGCCTCGACGAGCTCGCCAGCGTCTGCGATCCCGGCACGCGTGTCATCGTCATCGGTACCGCTTCCGACATCACGCCCTATCGCGAATTGGTCCGCCGCGGCGTCAACGACTACGTCATCGGACCGGTCGAGGTGCTCGACGTCGTCCGCTCGATCTGCAGCCTGTTCTCGGCGTCGGAAGCCATTACCGTCGGCCGCATGATCGCGGTGGTCGGCGCGAAGGGAGGCGTAGGTGCGTCTACGGTCGCCCACAATGTCGCCTGGCACATCGCCCGCGATGTTCCGCTGGATTCCGTCGTGATCGATCTCGACCTCGCCTTCGGCACCGCCAGTCTCGACTACAACCAGGATCCCGTTCAAGGCATCGCCAACGCCGTATTTTCTCCCGACAGGCTCGACAGCTCCTTCATGGAACGCCTGCTCGCCAAATGCACCGACAATCTCAGTCTCCTCGCAGCGCCCGCGGCTCTGGACCAGGTCTATGATTTCGGTGCGGACGCCTTCGACTCGATCTTCGACACGCTACGCATGACGACACCCTGTATCGTGCTCGACGTTCCGCATCAGTGGACCGCCTGGACGCGGCGGGCGCTGGTCGGCGCTGACGACATCCTGATCGTCGCCGAGCCCGATCTGGCCAACATGCGCAATACCAAGAACATGATGAGTCTGCTGAAGGCGGCGCGGCCGAACGATCGTCCTCCGCTCTACTGCCTAAATCAGATCGGCATGCATAGGCGCCCGGAGATCGAGGTGCGCGCCTTCGCCAAGACGATCGAGAGCCAGCCGATCGCCAGCATCCCGTTCGACTCCAAGACGTTCGGCACCGCCGCCAACAACGGCCAGATGATTGCGGAGGTCACTGCCAATCATCGCGCGGCACGAATGTTCCAGCAGATGGCGCGTCGCCTGACCGGACGCAGCGAGCCGAGAAAGAAAGACTCCTTCCTCTCGCCGATCATCAAGAAGCTGCGGCGCGCGTCCTGACGCGCCACAGACACGCTGCGAGATCGTCCAGCGATCGTCCGAAAAGATCAGTTGTGGCGTCTGGCCGAGCCGGCCGCCGGCTTGCTGCCATCACTTGCCTGCTTCCGCGCCAGCATCTGCTTCAACGCGGCAACGTTCGCCGCCGCCTCGTCCGGCGGCAAGTCGGCCCTCGCAATGACTTCGGCCTCGTTCATCCGGCCCTGCAGGCCCAGCACCAACGCGCGGTTGGCGCGGATACGGGGATCGGAGCCAGCCAGGCTGTAGGCACGCCTCAAGGTTTCGTCAGCCTTCGAAAGATCCTTGGACAGCATATAGGAGAGCCCGAGATTGCAGAGCACCGTGGGCTCGTCCGGCCTGATCTTGAGCGCACTCGTGTAGTATTGCCGGGCTTCCTCAAAGCGACCGAGCTGGTCGAGGGCCGCGCCTTGTGCGGACAGGATGCTCCAGTCGGGATCTTCCGGCGTGTGAGCCCGGCCAAGCACGTCAAAGGCCTGCTGGAAATTGCCATTGTCGGCCAGCGCACGACCGTATCCCGCCAGCAGCGCCTGGTTGCCGGGGTCGGCCATGGAGGCCTGTTCGAGCACGGCAACGGCTTGGGATTTCTGGCCTGTACCGCGCAGCGCCTTGCCATATTTGAGCGCGGCGTCGCTGTCCTTCGGATTGGCCTTGAAGCGCTCGCGATAGGTTTCCAGATCTCGCCGCGGATCGGACGTCTTTGCTTCCGCCTTCTCGCCCAGCGACCCCGTGATATCTGACGGGCTAGAGGTCTGGCAGCCGGGAAGCCCCACCAAAAGGACGATGCACGCAACGGCAGGCACCAAACGCCTGACCTGGCCGGATTCTGAGGAAAATTTGCGGCGCATCAACTCTGGACTCATCGCGGGCGACAGTCCGGGGATGCTCACAGCTTAAGCCTAACGTTGAGTTAAGCTCCCGGCGCGTATGGCTACGGGAAGCGCCGGGAACCCGATCTTTGAAGACGATGCACCCGGCCCTTCAGACCCGATCCATGAATTCCGCGCCGAACTCGCAGCCGATCCGCCAGGCCAACCGGCACTGCCGCGGCCGGCCGGTGGCGAGGATGATGGTGAACTCGGACGGAATCTCCGGATAGTCGGCAATCACCTTGACGCCGCCGTCGGAGATGTCGGTGATCATGCAGTCACGCGGCAGGCCGCCGGTCCCAAGCTGGATTTTCGCGACCCTGTTGCAGATAACGCGTTCGCTTTTCCGTCGATTGACGAACATTCCCTGTCCCGCCTTCTGGTGATCCACTCAAAGAGGCTAAAGCTATAGCGGTCAGGTGTTGGAATTCAGCTAGCGTAATCGCTAGCAATGTAACGATTGGCTTTTCACTGCGTTTATCCGTCTCTGCCGGCCGCACCGTGCGCGACCACGTCGCTCCCTCCATCGATCGGCTAACCCCCAGCGAATCCTCGGCTTTCGAGAAAACAGGGGTTGATCGGTGCGAGTTTACCGATAGCTTGGGCCCTTAACTCGATTTCCAGGTGCGGTCTGAGCATGGGAACCATGGTTCTTCTCGATCTGATGGGTGGGGTAGCGCTGCTGCTTTGGGGCCTACACATGGTCCACAGCGGGATCCTGCGCGCCTTCGGGCCAGACCTGCGGCAATTGCTGGCAAGGGCGCTAAACAACCGCTTCGCTGCCTTTGCAGCCGGCCTCGGGCTCACGGCTCTGCTTCAGAGCAGCACCGCGACTGCGTTGATCACCAGTTCCTTTACCGCCGAAGGCCTGGTCAGCCTGGTGCCGGCGCTTGCGATCATGCTGGGCGCCAATGTCGGCACTACGCTGATCGTCCAGGTGCTGTCATTTAACATTGCGGAGGTGGCACCGGTACTCTTCGTGATCGGGCTTGTCGCCTTCCGCAGCGGGCCGCGCTCGCGCATCAAGGACCTCGGCCGGGTTTCGATCGGCCTCGGCCTGATGCTGCTGGCCCTGCATATTCTCCTCACCACGCTGGCACCGGCCGAGAACGCGCCGGGCGTCCGGGTGTTCGTGAGTGCGATCACGGGCGATCCAGTGCTCTGCATCCTCGTCGCCGCCATCTTGACCTGGGTCGTGCATTCCAGCGTCGCCAGCGTCCTGTTGATCATGTCGCTCGCCTACGCACATTTCGTCACGCCCTACGCGGCGCTTGCGCTGGTGCTCGGCGCCAATCTCGGCAGCGCCATCAATCCGCTCATCGAAGGCGCACGCCGCGACAATCCGGCGAGCTACCGGCTGCCGCTTGGCAACCTCGCAAACCGCGTCGTCGGCATCCTGCTGGTGGCGCCGTTTCTGGGGCCGATCGGCGAATGGCTGTCGAACGTCCAGCCGAACCTCGCCAAGGCGACGGCTGCCTTCCACATCGCCTTCAATATCGGCACCGCCGTACTGTTTATCGGGCTTCTCGACGGTCTGGCGCGGCTTCTGAAGGCGTTCCTGCCGCAACGAAAGCAGGAGACCGATCCGCTGCGGCCACGCTATCTTGACGAAAGCGCGCTGGAGACGCCTTCGCTGGCACTGGCCGACGCTGCACGCGAAACCCTGCACATGGGCGACCATGTCGAGGTGATGCTGCGCAAGGTGATGACGGCGATGATGACCAACGACCGCGCGCTGGTCGACGAGGTGTCCAGGACCGACAACAGTGTCGACAGCCTTGACGAAGCCATCAAGCTCTACGTCACGAAGCTGACCCGGGGCAGCCTCGACGAGCGCGAGGGCAAGCGGGCAATGGAGATCGTTTCCTTTGCCATCAATCTCGAGCATATCGGCGACATCATCGACAAGAATCTCAGCGAACTCGCGACCAAGAAGATCAAGCGGCGGCTGCAATTCTCTGCCGAGGGCGCCGAGGAACTATCGACCTTCCACAAGCGCATCGTGGATTCACTGCGCATCGCCTTCGGCGTGTTCATGTCGGGCAATGTCAACGAGGCGCGCAAGCTGCTGGTGGAAAAAACGGCGCTGCGCAATGCGGAACTTGCCGCCACCGAACGCCATCTTGACCGCCTGCGCGAGGGCCGCCCCGAGACGATAGAGACGACCTCGCTGCACCTCGACGTGCTGCGCGACCTCCGACGCATTCACTCCCATATCTGCTCGGTGGCCTATCCGGTTCTCGACGCAACGGGGGAACTCGCCGCCCATCGCATCGCCGAGAACGAACTGGTTGCAGCTTCCCTGCCGGCTCCCGGGCGCTAACGGTCCAGCGTCTTCGAGCCGCTGCCGCGGTTCTTCAAGATCAGCATGATATTCCGGATGTAGATGATGGTCGCCAGCGACTGTCCGAGAATGATAACGGGCTCGCGCTTGACGATGCCATAGACCAGCGTCATCACGCCGCCGCCCATCGAGCAGAACCAGAACGCCATCGGCACCACGCTGTTGCCGGCCCGTTCGCTTGCGATCCATTGCACGAGGAACCGCGCGGTGAAGAAGAGCTGCGCGACCAGCCCGAACGCCAGCCAGAAATCGAACTTGGCGACGAAGACATCGTAGAGATAGTCCCCCAGCTCCTGCCCATACTGGATCAGCATCACGGCACCTCGCTCGCCACGGGTGTCGGCCTCTTGCGGCGGATCAGCCACCACACACCGGCGAGATCCATGATCCCGATCCAGAGACGGTCGAAGAAACCGTAATTCGACACACCGGAATGGCGCGGGCGATCGATCACGTCGACATAGGCGATGTCATATCCCTCCCGCCGTACGAGAGCCGGCAGGAACCGGTGCAGCCCGTCGAAATAGGGCATCGTCAGAAATACTTCGCGCGGGAAGGCCTTCAGACCGCAACCGGTGTCACGGGTACCGTCATGCAGGATCGCGTTGCGCACGCCATTGGCGATGCGTGACTGCAGCTTCTTGAAACCGGTATCCTTGCGGCCAACCCGCTGCCCGGCGGCCAGCCCCGTGCGGCCGCCTCCTTTTTCGATCGCCGCGATCAGCTCGGGGAGAAAGGCTGGATTGTTCTGGCCGTCGCCATCGAGCGTCGCAACAATGGCGCCGCGGGCCGCACGCACGCCGCTGCGAACCGCCGCTGACTGGCCGCCCGAAGCGGCATGCCGGATCTGGCGAAGCTGCGCGTAATTCTTCCTCAACTGTGCCAGCCTCTCGCCGGTCGAATCCGTTGAGCCGTCGTCCACATAGACGATCTCATAGGCCCAGCGGCCGTCGAGCGCGCCCGCGATCTCGGCAATCAGCGGCCCGAGATTGTCCTGCTCGTTGCGCACGGGCACAACGATGGAAACGGCAACCGTGGCGGTTTCAGGAGAAGGCAAGCCGACGCTCTTGGTTGATGCACCGCCGGCAACCAAGAGGCGACCGGCAGCCGCTTATTATGGACCTGGCGCGCCCCGGGCAACCCTTTTGAGACGCTCCAGGGACGGCCCCGGCAGCGCCACAATGGTGCCGTCGCGCTCGATGGCAAACCCTAGCCGGCGCGCGGCGAACCAGTGGCGTACCGCCATGGCGCCGATAACGCCCACCAGCGCCCCGGCCACCACATCGCTCGGATGATGCGCCAGCAGAACCAGTCGCGTGGCACAGATGACGAGCGCGTAGGAGAGCATCACGAGATGCGTCCGCGGCCACAACGCGGATACCGCAAACGCCAGCGCGAAGGCCGTGTTGGCGTGGCCGGAGGGAAAGCTGGCAAAGGCCTCGCCGCCGGCGAAATGCGAGAAGTTGAAGGCGTTGGCTTCGCCGCCGACGAACGGCCTGCCGCGTCCGACCGCCCATTTCAGCACATCGCCGACCAGCGAAGGCGTCAAGACCGCCAGGAACAGGAACTGCAGCCGTGTTCCGACCGCCAGCAGCAGCGAGCGCGTCGTACCCCGCACGGCGGCGGACGCAACCAGCACGACGGCCATCAGGGCGAACAGGGTCCACAGCACATAGGCCGTCTTGCCGAAATCGGTGAGGATGCGCACCCACCAGAGGCTCGGCGTGCCCCGCGGCGGCATCAGTTTTATCTCAGTGGTGTCGAGCAGATACATCAAGGCGATGATCGCAGCGCCCAGACCGGCGATCAGCCACAGGGCGTGACGAGCAGCGCGGCGGCTCGCCTCGGCGCGGCGCGAATGCGAGGGCGGGCGAACGAGCTGGACGAACGAGGCGGACAGCGTAGCGAAGAAACGCCCGAAATAATGCTGCGAGATCGCTTTCTTGCCTGCCATCCCTATTCCGTACCCTCGGATCGGAAGATGGCGATCGAGATCGCCTTGCCCTGCGAGAAATTGAACCCCTCAATCCGGGTGAGCACATTGTAACGCAGCCCGATCGCTTCGGCACGAGCCACGAAATTGCGCTCCGAGCGCGATTCCACCAGCGCGAACCGGCAGGCACCCTGCCCGAGGAAATCCGCCGCACGCGAGCCGTCGGTCAACAGCGTCGAGGTGTCCGTCATGAACACCAGGCTCGGCTCGTGGAAGCCGGCCGAGGCAATCTTCGGCCCGACGCACGTCACATTGCGCATCGCCCGCGCGACTTCCGGACTGGGAAACAATCGCGTCAGCGCCGGCGCAACGGCTCCGTAGGTGGCGAACGACAGGAACAGTGCCGAGACCATCGCGTTGAGCAGCGAGCGCTCTGCGTGGCCGTCGTCGTAGAGCCACCATGCGACTAGGCCGAAGATCAGCGCCGCCGCGACGAACGGCCAGGCGAGAAACACCGGCTGCCGCGTCAGCGTGATCGCGCCGACGATGGCAAGCACCGAGGCCCCGGCCGGCACCACGAACCACCATGCCGTACCGCGGACGATCCAGGTTGCGCGCGACAATACACGGCGCTCCTGGGCGCCGACGGCGAGGATCGCGATCGCGGGATAGAGCGGCAGCACATAGTGCGGCAGCTTGGTCAGCACCAGCTCGAACACGATCCAGGAGGGAACCAGCCAGGCCAGCAGATATTGCGCGCCGGGCTCTCGCCGCGCACGCCACACTGCGGGCGCGGCAAGGCCGGCAAGCACCGCGCCGGGCCCGAACGTCACCCAGAACAGCAGCAAGTAAACGCCGGGCGGCGCACCATGCGACTCCTGGCCGACGAATTTCGCCAGCATGTCTTTACCGACGGAATCGGTGAAGAAGGTCTGGCCGGCCCGCCAGAAGATCGCGGCGAACCAGGGCAGCACCAACACCAGAGCCCACATCAAGCCCCAGACCGGCCGCAGCCGCCACAGCCACGCGGCATTGCGGTCGAAAATGGCGAGCGTCACGATGGTGAGCCCGACGAACATCAGGATCAGCGGCCCCTTGAGCAGGATGCCGCCGGCAAGCGCCGTCCAGAAGATCGCGGGATCGCGCCACGGCGGACGCACGGGATCCTCGCCGCGCTGCCAGGAGAGATAGACCCGCGCCATCGCGCCCATTGCGGCCACAACAGTCAGAAGCAGCATTGCATCGGTCTTGGCCAGCCGCGCCTCGACCCCGAGCAGCACCGACGAACAGATGACGAGCGCGGCGAGGAGCGCTCCTCGCCGCGTCAAGAAGGCCAGCGCCGTCCAGTAGGTCAGCAGCACCGCGCCGATGGCGCCGATCAGGGACGGAATCCGGTAGATCCAGATGCGGACCTGAGGCCGCACCAGGCCGAGCGCAGAAGCCGTTTCGACAGCGGCAGCCTGCATCCAGTAGATGCCGACCGGCTTCTTGTAGCGCACGTCGTCCTGAAAGCGGATGTCGACGAAGTCGCCGGTCTCCACCATCTGCTTGGTCGCCTGCGCAAAGCGCGGCTCGTCGCGGTCGATCGGCGGGATCGTGAAGAACCCAGGCAGGAAGAACAGCATGGCGCAGAGCATCAGGAACGCCGCCGCCCGGGCGTGACTTGCAGCCACGATATCGATGACGCGCGCGAGCCGGCTGCCCGGATCCACCCGGTTCTTCGGCTCACGCGGTTCGCCAAACCGGGGGCGGGCATAGGTCTCGATCATTGGTTCCGCATACGCTGAAACCAACGCGTCTACAACTGCTTAGGGGGTTTCTATTGAATTCTGATCACGACTGTGTCCGCCGCGCCTGTGGCGTCGATGACGGTGAGACGGGCAAAGCCCGGTCCGGGCGGCTCGACCAGCCGCTGGCGGCGACTGCCAATCTCGCCGGCCAAAGTGCCGTTAACCAGAACGGTGATCGGCAGGACGCCGCCGGCGACCTTGACCGGCATCGCGGCGTTCTGGCCATCGCCCGAGCGATCCACATCGATGCGCGAACCGTTGAGCGGAAACTGGATACGGGGCGTAAGCTCGGTGCTGGCGCGGACCAGCTCACCCATGGGGCGGAACCGGCGAAGTGGCGGCGGCAGCTTCGCATTGCTGGCCACCAGAACGCCTCGTGGGGCCTTCGGCAAGGCCGCCGGAATCTTGCCGGTACGGGCAAAGGCGTCGAAAAGGATCGGGGCTGCGGCCTGGCGACCGATCAACCCCGGAACCGGCGCACCGTCGGGCCGGCCGGTCCAGACGCCGATGGTGATCCTGCCGTCGAAGCCAACCGACCAAGCGTCGCGATAGCCGTAGCTGGTGCCCGTCTTGAAAGCGATGCGATTGTGCGCTCCATTCTCCGGCGGCGGCGTACCGATCAGGACGTTGCCGATCTGCCAGGCAGCAGCCCGATCCATCAACCGCATCGGCTCGCGTTCGTCCTTGATATCAGCGATCTCGCGCAGCGGC
>JAHCKB010000020.1 GCA_026125985.1 Bradyrhizobium sp. | reverse complement strand
CGAACATGACCAGCCGCCCGCCGATCACCGCGTAGACGGCGGCAAAGGCCAGGATGGCAAAGCCCACGCGGGCGCGCGCCTTGGCGTTGCGGTCGACATTGCGCCCGTAGAGCAGGCTGCGGATCAGCCGCTGACGCCAGGGCTCGGACGGTCTTTCGGTATCGCGCACACTCATCGCCGCGCTCCCCGGGCCGGCACCGAGCCGGTGATGGCGTTGGCGTCGCTGGCAGCCTCGATGGTGTTGAGCATCGTGCCGATCGGATCGGGGTCGCGCGCAAAATTCGGCGGACGATCCGGCAGGTTCTTCAACGAGTCGTATTGCTGCGCGGTGATCGGCTTCAGTTCGAGATGGTGCTCGGTGAGCCCCTGCAGGCGCAAGGGCGAGTCCAGCCTGGCCCATTCGGCACGCAGAACCGCGATGGCGTTGCGTTCCTCGCGGATCTCGGCATTGAGCCGCTGCACGCGCTCGACGCGCGAGGTCGATTCCATCTTTATGCGGTAGACATAGGCGGCGGCGAACACCAGCATACCAACGACGAGGAAGTGGATGATCCGCATGATCAGCCTCCCCCCACGACGTCGGAGAGCCGCGGCCAGGCCGGCAGGCTGTCCCCGGCATGCGCTGGCGCGGCCGTGCGTTCCGCGGCGCGCAGCTTGGCCGAACGCGCGCGCGGATTGGCCGCGACCTCGGCCTCGCCAGGGGTGATCGGGCGCTTAGTCAGGATCTCGAAACTGGGCGCAGCCTGTGCGACCTCGGGCAGATGCCGCGAACCGGCGGCAGCCTTGCCGCGCTGGCTGAGGAAATTCTTCACGATGCGGTCTTCCAGCGAATGGAAGGAGACGACGACCAGCCGCCCGCCCGGCTTCAGCACGCGCTCGGCGGCGGAAAGCGCCGCATGCAGCTCGTCTAGCTCCTCGTTGACGAAGATGCGCAGCGCCTGGAATGTGCGCGTCGCCGGATGAATTTCGTTCGGCTTGGCGCGCACCACCTTGGCGACGAGTTCGGCCAGCGCCCGCGTGGTCACGATCGGCGCTTCCTTGCGCGCAGCGACGACGGCGCGGGCGATGCGGCGGGAGTTTCGCTCCTCGCCGAAGATGTAGATAATATTGGCGAGATCGGCCTCGGAGGCCCTGGCGACGACGTCCGAAGCCGTCGGCCCCTCCTGTCCCATCCGCATGTCGAGAGGTCCGTCGAAACGGAAGGAAAAGCCGCGCTCGGCCTGGTCGAGCTGCATCGAGGAGACGCCGACATCCATGACGACCCCGTCGACCGCGTCAGCCCCCTGCGCGGCACAGACATCGGCAAGGCGGGAGAAGCGATCCTGCACCAGAACCAGCCGCCCCTCCGAACGATCGACGAGTACGAAACCGCCGGCGATGGCGGTGCGATCGCGGTCGATGCCAATCACCTTCGTGCCGGCAACCGCAAGAATGCCACGGCTATAGCCGCCCGCGCCGAAGGTCGCATCGACATAGATGCCGCCCGCACGCGGCGCGAGCCACTCGACGGCCTCGCGGCCGAGCACGGAGATATGGCGCTGGGCGGACATGCTCATGCGCGCCCTCCGGCGGCTGCGCGCCGAACGAAACAGAGGAACCCTGACGCTGACAGGCCCATGGCGCTCCAAATCCCCGCGCGTTGCCGCTCTGGTCCGGTCGAAATGCTGCCGTACGCCGCGCTTGCCCGTCCCGATGGGCCGCAAACCCTGCTCTCTCGACGGAATTTGCCGGGCTGCCATGGGATTTCGAACGCGAAAATGGCCTTGGCCGCGCCCCGCAGAGGTCACGGCTCTTCACCACTTAGTAACGGCACTTAGCCTTAAGAAAGCGTTGACGATCCGGCGCGGCCTTTACGCGCATTTTTTGTCGACGAGTCCGTCACGGCGCGCATACTGATGCGCCCCGCACACACTCCGCCAAAATGCGGCGGGACGGGTGACTTCCCGGATTGCCACGACCTGTTCGTAAAGGAATAGTAAACGTGCACTTTTGTCTGCCGTTGTCTTGCCCGGTTTTGGTTCTGTCATGCTATCTGGTTCACTCGCGTCCGCTGGTATCGATTCGAAGCGTCAACGCGCCCTTCCCGTTCCCAAGGGCACCGCGGACATGAAGGCCTTTACCCCCGACTCCTCGATCGCCTCCGACGTCATTCCCTCGCCGAACTATGGCGAGCGAAGCAACGGGCGCCTGCCCGACATGATCCTGCTGCACTATACCGGCATGCCCGATGTCGAGGGCGCCATCGCCCAGCTCTGCACGCCCGGCACCGACGTCTCCGCGCACTACATCGTGCTGGAAGACGGCCGCATCGTGCAATGCGTGGCGGAAGCAAAGCGCGCCTGGCATGCCGGCGTTTCGAGCTGGGCGGGCGAGGACGACATCAATTCCTGCTCGATCGGCGTCGAGATCGTCAACCGCGGCCACGAGTGGGGCTATCCGGACTTTCCGCTGCGCCAGATCGCGGCCGTGATCGCGCTGTGCCGCGGCATCATGCTCCGCCGCAACATCCCGGCCCATCGCGTGCTCGGCCATTCCGACGTCGCCCCCACGCGCAAGAAGGATCCCGGCGAGAAGTTCCCGTGGCATTCGCTGGCCAATTCCGGCGTTGGGCACTGGGTGCAGCCCGCGCCGATTTCGCGCGGCGAACTGCTGCAGCTCGGCGCCGTCAGCGACGCTGTGCTTAACATGCAGACGGCGTTCGCCAAGTATGGCTACGGCATTCCCGTGACCGGCAAGTATGACGGCACCACCATGGAGGTGGTGACCGCGTTCCAGCGCCACTTCCGTCCCGCCAAGATCGACGGCGTGTGCGACCGCTCGACGATGGAGACCTTGCACGCCCTGCTGGCGAGCCTGCCGGCCGAGGCGATGAACGTGGCGACGAAGTAGTTCCGCAGCGGCGGCGACCCCCCTCACCCCGTCTTCGTCGGGGGAAGGGCCGAGCGAAAGCTCGCTCTTGGAGGGTCGGGGTGAGGGGAAGCCGCCCCGCAAGAGAAACCTGGAAACCTTGTCAGCGCTATCGGCTTGACGGGAGCGGTTCGAACCCCCATCAAAGCAGTATCAGTCGGCCGGACGGCCGCTCCGGCTACGGCCGAAAGGCTGCCGGAGAGGAAAGTCCGGGCTCCATCGACATACGGTGCCGGATAACATCCGGCGGGGGCGACCCCAGGGAAAGTGCCACAGAGAACGAACCGCCGCGCTTAGGCGAGGCAAGGGTGAAAAGGTGCGGTAAGAGCGCACCGCGTTTCCGGCAACGGAGACGGCACGGCAAACCCCACCGGGAGCAAGACCGAATAGGGACGGCATCGCGGGCAGTTCGCGAAAAGCGATAACGCCGCAGGGCTATGTCAGGCTCGCCGTCCGGGTAGGTTGCTCGAGGCCATGTGCAAACATGGTCCCAGAGGAATGGCCGTCACGTATCGTCCGCGCAAGTGGACGGTGCCCTACAGAACCCGGCTTACAGGCCGGCTGATATGTCTAATGAGGGGCTCGGCGCGAACACGCCGGGCCCTTCGCCATTTTGATGGGAACGTTTCCGCCAGGGATTGAATGCAGAGGCCCGGCCACCAGCAATTTCGACTGTATTCGTCGCCTGCTACTTTTGCTGGATGCGACTCAGATAATCGATGACAGCGAGGACGCGCGTTCGCACGACGACTTCCACGCTTTGCTCCGGCCCGGCCATCTTCCAGTAAGACGGATCGACATGGTGAGGCAGGTTGACGACGGGGTTGAAGCGCTCCCCCCAGATCGGCATTTCGCGACTGCCGTGGGCAGGAACCGACTTCGATCCGTAGATCGTTTCATACACGGCGTTGGTGGGAAAGACGCCGTTGTTGTTCTTGGTCAACATCGTCAGGTCG
This sequence comes from Bradyrhizobium sp., assembly GCA_026125985.1. Taxonomy (GTDB): domain Bacteria; phylum Pseudomonadota; class Alphaproteobacteria; order Rhizobiales; family Xanthobacteraceae; genus Bradyrhizobium. Next base: position 19,819 of record JAHCKB010000020.1, on the reverse strand, counting down.
GAGGGCGGCACCTTGAGCTGCTCGCTGACCGGCCCTTTGCCCTTTCCGTCCGCACCATGACAGCTTGCGCACGACGACAGAAACTCTGACTTGCCGATATCAATCTTGCCGGTGTCGTTGTCCTTGGCCTGCGCCGCACAAGCAAATCCGGCAGCGAGGCCGGCAACCATCAACCACTTTGCGCTGGTGATCATATCGCGCCCTCGCCTGCAATTCTCGGACAAATCTTGTTAGCGTTCCCGGGGTTGGCTCTGCTTGATGCAGGTCAATACGACCTTGATGCCTCCGATCGCGGCCACGTGCGTTTGACGCGAGTGCACCACGAGCGGCCTGAACGCGCTTGGCATCAATCTAATCGCTAACCTGCGATCTTGTCCAGCAACGCCATCAGGGTCTCCGGCGCGGTGACATTCGGCGAATGGCTGGCGTCGATCTCGTAGTAGCGCCAGGCGTGGTCGTTCTTCGTCATCTTCGCAAACGGCCCGAAGGTGTCGGCTGGCGTGATGCGGGTGGCGTAGATGTAGCTGCGCGGCAGGCTCAGCGGCGCGGAGAGTTTCAGTTTCTGCTCGAAGCACTGCAGCGGCATGTGAACGCGGCGGTCGCTCAGCCATGCGACATCTTCCGGCGAAGTGTCCGGCGGCGTAGGGTTCGGCGGGACACGCCAGCCGTCGCCGCTCTTGGCCAGTTCCCGCATGCGCGGCTTTGCCACCTCGTTGAGATCGAGCAGCGACTGGCCATCCGAGGGCACGAAGGCGTCGACATAGATGAGCTGCTTCACCTTGTCGCGCGCGCGGTCGGCGACGCCGGTGGCGACCATGCCGCCATAGGAGTGGCCGATCAGGACGAAGTCACGCAGGTCCTCATATTTGATGACCTGAAGCATGTCCTCGATATGCGTCTCCAGATTGATCGCCGGATGCGCCAGATGGGTACGCTCACCGAGCCCGGTATAGGTCGGCGTCACCAAGCGGTGTCCGGCCTTGCTCATCAGCGGATGCATTTTCTTCCAGGCCCAGCCGGCCGACCACGCGCCGTGGCAGACCAGGAATGTTTTTGGTGACGAACTCATCGGGGCGTTTCCATCTGTCATTTCGTTGGGGACCGCGATAGTACCTGCCCGCCGCGGCGTGTAAACGCTGCACAAGACTCGTCATCCGGAACGACAAAAGGAAAGAGATTGGACGCTCCCACCTATGCCGTGTTGCTGTTCGGCGCGCTGGCCGGCGGATTTGTATCGGGTCTCGCCGGATTCGGCACTGCGCTGATGGCGCTGGGAATCTGGCTCTACGTGCTTTCGCCGGCGATGGCCGTGCCGCTGGTGCTGATCTGCTCGGTCTCGTCGCAAATCTCGACCCTGCCCACGATGTGGCGCCTGATGGACTTCAGGCTGGCCCTGCCCTTCGTGCTCGGCGGCCTCGCAGGCATGCCTATCGGAGCGCTGCTGGTCGCGCGCGCCGATCCGCAGGTATTCAAGACGAGCGTGGGCGCGATGTTGATCGTGTTTCCGGCGGCATTGTATCTGATCCGCAAGCCGATGGCGTTCCGCTTCGGCGGCCGGGCAGCGGATGCCGCGGTCGGTTTTGCCGGCGGCATTCTGGGCGGTCTCGCCGGACTCTCCGGCCCACTGCCGACGCTATGGGCCAGCATCCGCGGCTGGACCAAGGATCAGCGCCGCGGCGTGTTCCAGATCTTCAACGGCACCGTGCTCGGCGCCGCGCTCGCCCTGCAGATCGCGAGCGGGTTCGTTGCAAAGGAAGTGTTCTGGCTGGCCCTGCTGGCGCTGCCCGGCACACTGGTCGGCGCGCGGATCGGCATGTGGACCTATCGCAGCCTCAGCGACCGGAACTTCTACGACGTCGTGCTCGGACTGCTGTTTCTCTCTGGACTGGCCTTGCTGTGGAGCAGCATTGCACCGAGATGACCTGTGCATGGCGGCCATGCGCACCGAATGAGGCGGCTGTACGGAATCGGGCGAAGCCGGTAACGGGTCGTGCATGTCCTCCACAACCCGTGTCATGCCGTCGCATCATCAGCGCGAACAACTCGGCCTCTTCCTGGGCTTTGTCGGCATGGCGATCTTCGGCGGCACGCTGCCGGCGACGCGATTGGCCGTTTCCGCCATCGATCCGATCGCGTTGACGGCGATACGCGCGGCGATTGCCGGGATCTGCTCACTGTTGCTGCTGATCACGCTGCGCCGCAGACCACCGCCGCGGACGCTGTGGCCGCAGATCGCTATCGCGATGGCCTGTGTCGTCATTCTGTTTCCACTGTTCATGGCGCTCGGCATGCGGACGGTGGACGCCTCCCATGGCGGCGTGGTGCTCGGCGTGCTGCCGATCGCCACCGCGCTGGTGGCGGTCGCCATCACCCATGAGCGGCCGCGCCCGCTGTTCTGGATCGCTTCGCTCGCAGGCGCCGCCCTCGTCATCGCTTTCGCCCTGCGCCAGGGCGGCGGTGCGCTGTCGATTGGAGACACATACCTGTTCGCCGCAGTGGCCGTCGCCGCGATCGGCTATGCCTATTCCGGCCGGTTGACTTCGGGCATGCCGGGCTGGGAGGTGATCAGCTGGATCCTCGTCGTCGCCCTGCCGATCTCGATTCCGGCAGCGCTGCTCACCATGCCCGCCGACATCCTGCAACTTCCGGCCAAGCCCATGCTCGGCCTCGTCTACGTCACCCTGTTCTCGCAATGGATCGGTTTCTTTGCGTGGAATGCGGGTCTCGCCATGGGCGGCATCGCACGGGTGTCGCAGGTGCAGTTGCTGCAACCCTTCATCACCTTTGCGCTGGCGGCGGTCTTCAACGGCGAAAACATCACCTGGCAGACCGTGGCGTTCGCCGCCGCCGTGGTTGCGACGGTCGCGATCTCGACGCGGACTCGCGGACGGGTGGCATCGGCTTAGGCCGCGCAGCCAGCGGCGCCAACGCAACGATCTGCCGCGCTGCACCGGTGGACCGTGCCGACTTTCACCGCAACCGCTTCTCGAGCTCGCGCGCCACCATCGCATTGCCAGCCGCGGAGAAGTGGTCGTCGCCGACGATATAGAGACGCTCGTACCACTTGCTGTCGGCTTCGCTTGCGGCGAAAAACACCGGAAACAAGTCGATAAACGCCTTGCAGCGCTTCGTGCAGAACTCACGCCACAGCGCGACCTGCCGGCTGTCGCGTTCGCCCTGCGCGATCTGCTGGGCCCAGGGATAGACCACGATCGTGAGAGGAATGTTCTGCGCCTCCAGCATATCGGCGAGCTTGCTCATGTTCTGCAGCGAGCGCTGCACGCCGCCTTCGGCGCCGAGAGGTCGGGTTTCGTTGGCGGCATCGAAGCCGGGAATGGACCAGCCGATGCGGCCGCGATCGGTAGAAAGTGCGCGCTTCCGGTTGCCGAGCAACGCCTGGATCCAGCGCTTGAGCGAAATGCGCACACGATTGGTGATGACGAAGCGGTCGATAAAGAAATCGGACTTCTTCGGGCGCGCGTCCGGCTGCATCGATCCTTCCGATGCCGTGCATTGGACCCGATATTTCGGATCGTCGTCGATGCAGAAGTAGGAGGTAGCCTCGTCCGTGACGTCGGACGGGTCGGAGAACAGGATGACCTCGTCGAATCGCAATCCGTTCTCAATGAGATACTTGATCTTCCGGTAGTAGATGCTCGGCGAATAGGACGCAACACCGGCATTGAGAAACTCGACACTGGCGCCGCGCTCCTCCGCCGCGCGCTGCAGCAGGCCGGCGAAGGAGTCCTCGAAGCGCATGCCGATTGCCTCCGCAAAGGAATCGCCGATGACGAGGATGCGACGCGAGGCGGACTTCAGCGGCACGTCGCGGGTCGACGCATCCTTGAATCCCAGGCTGTTGGTGATCAGCGGATAGCGCAGCTCCCCCCAGACGTCGAAACCGTCGAACTTCGCGGAAAAGCCGTGATCGTAGACAGGATTGGCGACGCGCGCCGCACGTTGCGTTTCCTCGCCCCGGGTGAGGCTGGACCAGGCGAAATCGAACAACAGGAACAGGCCCAGACAGTAGAACGCCGTCCCACCCCACACCAGGGATCGCCGTACGCCGCTTTTGCGCGGCTGGATCGCAACATCATCGGACATTCAAGGAAACTCGCCTCGATACCGGTGCTTTTTCGGCTTTCCCGGGCCGCCTGCAAAGCATAAAAGGGCGCGGAAAGAAACCTCCGCCCGTCCCTCCCCGCACCCGAAAATGAACAGCCGCACCCCAACGACTCACGAGGCATTCGAACGCGACGAAACGATCGTCGCCGGTTCGGATCGTTCATTCGGGCTGGTGATGACCGGTGCGTTTGCCGCGGTGACTGCACTTAACGTCTGGCACGCCGGACGGATCTGGCCCTGGACGGCGGCCCTTGCGGCCGTGTTCCTGATCGCGGCCTTGCTGCGGCCGGCGGTGCTCAATCCGCTCAACCGTCTCTGGCTCAGATTCGGTCTGCTGCTGCACCGCATCGTCAACCCGGTGATCATGGCGCTGCTGTTCTACGGCACGGTGCTGCCGACCGGCCTGGTGATGCGCGCGATGGGCAAGGACCTGCTGCGGCTGAAACGCGAGCCGGACGCGGCGAGCTACTGGATCGTGCGGGCGCCGCCGGGCCCGGCGCCGGAGAGCATGAAAGATCAATTCTAGAGAGAACGGAATGGACTTCCTCAAGGAACTTTGGCGCTTCATGCGCGTGCGCAAGAAATTCTGGCTGCTGCCGATCCTGATCATGATGGTGGTGTTCGGCGGCCTCGTCGTGCTGACCAAGGGTTCGGCGATCGCGCCATTCATCTATACGCTGTTCTGAGCGACGCGGTTTCCCGGCGATGCGCATCCTCGGAATTTCCGCCTTCTATCACGACAGCGCCGCGGCGCTGATCGAGGACGGCCGCATCGTCGCCGCCGCGCAGGAAGAGCGCTTCACCCGCAAGAAGCACGATCCCTCCTTCCCCCACAACGCCATTGCCTGGTGTCTGGAGGAAGCCGGCGCCGCCGCTGAAGCGCTCGACCATGTCGTTTTCTACGACAAGCCGTTCCTGAAATTCGAGCGGTTGCTGGAGACCTATGTCGCGCTGGCGCCACGCGGCTTTTCCTCGTTCAAGATGTCGATCCCGCTATGGCTGAAGGAAAAGCTGTTCCAGAAGAGCCTGCTCACGGACGAATTGAAGAAGTTCGCGCCCGAATTCGACCGCACGAAGCTCCTGTTCTGCGAACATCACCTCAGCCATGCCGCCTCGGCCTTCTACCCCTCGCCGTTCGAGAACGCCGCTGTGCTCACTATGGACGGCGTCGGCGAATGGGCGACGACGTCGGCGGCGACCGGCGACGGCAACAGGCTGGAGATATTTCAGGAGATTCACTTTCCGCATTCGCTGGGACTGCTGTATTCGGCCGCGACCTACTACACCGGATTCAAGGTCAACTCCGGCGAATACAAGGTGATGGGGCTCGCGCCCTATGGCGAGCCAAAATATGCAAAGCTCATCCTCGATCACCTGATCGACCTGAAGCCGGACGGCTCGTTTCGCCTCGATCTATCCTATTTCGACTATTGCACCGGCTTCACCATGACCAACGAGCGCTTCGCCAGGCTGTTCGGTCAGCCGGTGCGCAGCCCCGATCAATTGCTGACGCCGTTCCACATGGATGTCGCCGCCTCGATCCAGGCGGTGCTCGATGAGGCCGTGCTGCGACTGACGCGCAGCCTCGCCAGGCAGACAGCGTCCCGAAATCTGTGCCTCGCTGGCGGCGTGGCGCTGAATTGCGTCGCCAACGGCAAGGTGCTGCGCGACGGCCATTTCGACAATATCTGGATCCAGCCGGCCGCGGGGGATGCCGGTGGCGCGGTGGGAGCCGCGCTTTCCGCCTATCACGGCTTTGCCGGAAAGCCGCGCCAGCACAACGGCACCGATGGCATGGCCGGCGCCTATCTCGGGCCGAAATACTCGCAAGCCGACATCGAGCGACGGCTGACCGAGGCCAGGGCGAAATTCACCGTGCTCGACGAGACCGCGATGATCGACACGACGGCACGTGCGCTCGCCGACCAGAAAGCCGTCGGCTGGTTCCAGGGCCGCATGGAGTTCGGGCCGCGCTCGCTTGGCGCTCGCTCGATCCTGGGCGATGCGCGCTCGCCCGCCATGCAGAAGAACCTCAATCTCAAGGTCAAGTACCGCGAGAGCTTCCGGCCGTTCGCGCCCGCCGTGCTGCGCGAGGACGTCGCCGAGTGGTTCGACCTCAAATCCGACAGTCCCTACATGCTGATCGTCGCCGACGTGCGCGAGGACCGCCGTCGCCAGATGAGCGCCGAGGAACAGGCGCTGTTCGGCATCGACAAGCTCAACGTGTCTCGCTCGGAAATCCCGGCGGTTACCCATGTCGACTATTCGGCCCGCATCCAGACGGTGCACCGCGACACCAATCCGCTGTTCCACCGCCTGCTCGTCCGGTTCAAGGAACTGACCGGCTGCCCGGTGCTGGTCAATACCAGCTTCAACGTCCGTGGCGAGCCGATCGTCTGCACGCCTGAAGACGCCTTCCGCTGCTTCATGGGCAACGAGCTCGACGTGCTCGTGGTCGGCAATTGCGTGCTGCAGAAAAGCGAGCAGGATCCCGCGCTGAAGCAGGACTACAGCCAGGCGTTCGAGGCGGATTGACGCTGAACGCTAATGCCGGGCATCGCCGCCGCCGAGCACCGCGGGCGGCGGCGCTTTCAGCAGCAGCACCAGCACGCTGAGGCCGACATAAAAAATCGTCAGCAGGAAGAAAGCGTCGCCATAGCCCATCACGGCTGCCTGGCGATGCACGATCTGCGACAATTGCTTCATCGCCATCATCGCCGCATCGCCCATGCCCTGCATTTTCTGGGTGAACATGTTGAGCGTTTCGACGGCGGTCGCATTGCCCCAGTTCACCCGCTCGTGCAGCCGTGCAATGTGCAAATCGGTGCGCTCGTTCAGCACCTGGTTGATCACCGCAAGCCCGATCGCACCGCCGAGATTGCGCATCAGGTTGAACAGGCCCGAAGCGTTCTTCACCAATTCGGGTGGCAGCGTGCCCAGCGCAATGGTGTTGGTCGGCACCATCGCGCACATCATGCCGATGCCGCGCAGGACCTGTGGCACGAACAGCTCCCAGAAGTCATAGTCTCGGGTGATCCACGTCATCTGCCAGGAGCCGAGCGCGAAGATGATCAGTCCCGCCGCGATGATCACGCGCAGGTCGACGACCGTCATGAGGCGCCCGATCAGCGGCGCGGCCAAAAACATGGTGATCCCGGAGACGAACATGGTCTCGCCGATCATCAGCGCGCTGTAGCCGCGCACTTCCGCGAGATAGCGCGGATACATGTAGGTCAGGCCGTAGAGCCCGACGCCGATGAAGAGCGCGATCAGGCAGCCGATGCCGAAATTGCGGTCGCCGAACGTCGTGAGGTCGACGATCGGTTCCCTTGCGGTGAACGCGCGCCAGAAAAAGGCGATGGCCGAGACCGCGCAGACCGCCGCACACACGGCGATCGAGGTGTCCTGCAGCCACTCATAGCGCGGCCCCTCCTCCAGCACGTATTCCAGCGTGCCGAGGAAGCTTGCCATGAAAAGCAGACCCCACCAGTCGAAATGCTCCAGCAGTTTGAAGTCCGGCCGGTCGAAATCGACCAGGATCAGGACGCCCAGCGTGATGCCGATGCCGGGCACGATGTTGACGAAGAACAGCCAGTGCCACGACATCCAGTCGGTGATCAGGCCGCCGACCGTCGGGCCGATCGTCGGCGCCAGCGTGGCGACGAGGCCGATGATGGGACCAACGATGTAGAATTTCGAGCGCGGGAACACCGTGTAGGCAGTGGCGAACACCGTCGGAATCATGCCGGCGCCGAGAAAACCCTGGATCGCACGCCAGACGATCATCTGCTCCAGCGTCGAGGCAAAGCCGCAGAAGATGCTCGCCACGGTGAAGCCGAAAGCTGAAACCGCGAACAACAGCCGCGTGCCGAGCGCGCGCGACATGAAGCCGGACAGCGGGATCGCGATCACCTCGGCGATCAGATAGGAGGTCTGTACCCAGGATACTTCGCTCTGGCTTGCCGACAGGCCCGCCTGGATTTCGTTCAGCGAGGCAGAGACGATCTGGATGTCCAGGATGGACATGAACATCCCGCATACCATGATGAGGAAGGCGAAAAGCCGCCGTGGCGGAATCCGCTCGGCCGCGAGCGCCGGGTTCATCATGGCGGGCGGTGCAGTGGTGGCGTCGGCCATGTTCTGCCTCTCCGGAGCGCGACCGGATTACTTCGGCTGCGTCATCTCGGACGAATCGAGATCGGCTTCGTTGTCGGCGTCGTGCGCACCTTCGCGGGTATCGACGGTCGTGTAGACCGACATGCCGGCGCGCAGCAGATGCTGCCTGGCCACGCTCTTCGGCACGTGAATGCGTACCGGCACGCGCTGCACGATCTTCGTGAAGTTGCCGGTGGCGTTGTCCGGCGGCAACAGCGTGAACACCGAGCCCGCGCCGGCGGAAACGCTGTCGACCACGCCCTTGAACTTGCGGAAGCCGTAGGCATCGACCTTGATCGTCACCGGCTGGCCGGGACGGATCCGCTTGAGCTGGGTTTCCTTGTAGTTGGCGTCGATGAAGACCTCGTCGAGCGGCACGACATTGCCGAGCCGCTGGCCGGCCTGGATCATGTCGCCGACATTGACGAGGCGGTTGGAGAAGGTGCCGTCGACCGGCGCGCGTACATTGGTGAAGTCGAGATCGCGTTCGGCCTTCGCCAGCGCCGTCTGCAATTCAGCGAGCTGCGCGCGCGCCTCGTTCTGCTGCGCCCTGGTCACCTCGACATTGTCGCGCGCGGCGTCATAAGCCGCCTGCGCCGATTTGACCGCAGCCGCGCCCTGGTCGCGGCTCGCCTCGGAGACCTCGAACGTGGCGCGCGAGGCAAAGCCCTTGGTGGAGAGCGCCTGCTGGCGTTCGAAATCCAGACCGGCGCGCTTCAGCGCCGCCTCCGCCGAGGCGAGTTGCGCCTTGGATTGTTCGGCCGCGCTCTCCTGCGCGGCAACCTGGCGGCCGATACGCTCGATGGTCGCCTGCTGGGTCGCGATCCTGCTGCGCGCAGAATCGACCGCAATGCGATAGTCGCCGTCGTCGATGCGGAAGATGACGTCACCCTTCTTCACGCTGCTGTTGTCGGCCGGCACGATCGCCACGATATGGCCGGCAACGCGCGCTCCCAGCATGGTGTTGTTGGCGCGCACATAGGCATCGTCGGTAGAGATATAGAAGCGGCCGACGAAAGCGTAATAGGCGGCGTAACTCGCCGCGGCGAGCGCGAGCAGCCCGACGATTCCCATCGCGATAAATTTGCGCTTGCCCGATTTCGGCGCGTCAACTGCGGGCGCTGACGGCGCAGAGGCTGGTTTCGCCGCCGGCGGGGCGTTCGGAGCTTCGGCCGGGTGAGGCCTGGTCTCCTCCGCAACGGGGGCACGCAACTGCTGATCGGGCCCGTGCGGAGCGTGGCCGGCGGCATGGTCCGCGTCAGGCCGGATCACTCGGGCCGCCTGGTCTCTCGTCGCGGCCATCGTGGCCTCCTCGCAAACAACATCCGGCAGCAACGACGGCCCGTACGGGCCCCTGCCACCGAAGTTCAAATTATCATTGACCGAACGGTTCGGTCAATATACGTTCTCGTGAAACCGACCGTAGCGACGAAACGTAGTTCAATTCCTTCGCAGGTGCGGAATCTTCGCCGGGAAGCTAAATCAATGGTTGCAACTTCTCCGAACCCGCATCCAAGTTCCGGCGAAGAGGAGCGCTCCAAGCGCCGCCAGATTCTCGACGGCGCGCGCAAGGTGTTCATGGATCTCGGCTTTGACGGCGCCAGCATGGGCGAAATCGCGCGCGCCTGCGGCGTCTCCAAGGGCACGCTCTATGTGTACTTCGCCGACAAATACCACCTGTTCGAGGCGATCCTCGAGGAGGAGCAGGCCGAGCAGGGCCGAACCTCCTTCGATTTCGATCCGGGCCGGGACGTCAAGACCATGCTGGACGAATTCGGCCGCGCCTATATCGGCGTGCTGTGCCGTCCGGGCGGAGGATCTGCGATCCGCACCGTGATGGCGATCGCCGAACGGATGCCCGAAGTCGGCCGCCGCTATTACGCGAATGTGCTCGATCTCAGCGTCACACGGCTCGCAACCTATCTCGAAGCCCGCGTGGCCTGCGGCGAGCTCGCAATCCCCGACTGCCGCCTCGCCGCTTCGCAATTCATGATGCTGTGCCAGGCCGGCCTCTTCCTGCCCTTCGTGTTCCAGGCGGAACCCCCGCCCTCGCCTTCGCGCGTTGACGAGGTCGCCGACAGCGCGGTGCGGATGTTCCTTGCCGCGTATCGGGTACGGGATTGAGCGGGAAACGCCGTCGAACTTTTGGAGGCCGCCTATTGAAACGACACGCCGATGCGATTGTCGCTGCGCCAGGCCACGCGACAGCGACGCCCGGTGTGATCGCCGGAGATCAGCAGCGTGAACGTGTCGGGAATTCCGACCGGGCTCGCAATTTCGAGCGCCGCGCCTGTGTCTGAAATGTTGCGGACCACGCAATCGATCGCGCCTCCATCGAACGAAATGGAGCCGGACTTCAATACCCGATGCCGCAAGGCCGCACGGTTGTTCTCCAGGACCTGAACCGAGGCCGCCTCGGCCGGAGGCTGCGCCTGCGCCGATTGCTGCTGCCGAAGTCCCTCGGCGTGCCGCATGGCCATCGCAATGGCTTCCTCCGTAAGCGCGGGCCTGATCCTGGACCAGGCAAGCTTGAAACGGACCTGGCCGTCCTTGAAGTTGATCGCAGGACCCCGGTCGCCCGGACTCGGCGGTTGGCCATAGACGTTGCAGCCCCACCACCAATGCGGATTGTCGAGCTGCTTCATGATTCGGCCGACCGGCATGTCCCGCCAGACCACCTCATAGTCGTCCGCAACGATCTGCCCGTCCACGACGGTAGGACGCAGTGACAGGGATTCCGGATCGTTCGTCATCATCTCGTCAAGCAAGCGCTTCTTCGCAGCGGTGCGGGGTTCCGTCGAACCGCCGATCTGCTGCCGTCTGCAATCCTAAGGGCGCCGCCCGCCACGACAAGGCCTGTGCCGGCAACCTGTGTGAAGATTTGCCGGATTCCGCGATCCGTCCCCTCGAGTTTGGCCGGAATCGCGGGACGTCTCGGCGGAACTGGCAACGCCGCGATTCCCGGCGCGAACGCCGGGCTGCGGCGAAACACGAAGCCGTTATTTGACACTTTTGTTTGAAGTGTAAAAATCGTCAAATGAGCCCGCGCGACCGCATTCTTCAGGCTGCGATGACCGTGTTCCGCCGCCACGGCTTCCGCCGCTCCTCGATCGAGGAGACTGCCGAGGCCGCGGGCCTGACGCGGCAGGCGCTCTATCATCACTTCAAGTCCAAGGAAGCGCTGTTCCGCGCCGTGATCGAGCGCGTGCACGAAGATGCGCTCGCCGACGGCGCGGTAGCGGCCGAACGCGCGGAAGCCGCTGGCGGCGTGCTCGCCGACATCGTCGTCGCGCAGGTGGCCGCACGGCTGCAGGCATTCGTCGCTTCCTTTGACGGCTCGCCGCATATCGAGGAGCTGTTTTCCGAACACCTGCTGCAGGCGCGCGACCTCTACCAGCACTATGCCGCGCTGCACGACGCACAGGTGGCGGCCACCATCGCGCGCGCGATCAGGCGGCAGAAGCTCGCTCTCGCGCCCGGCATGACCCCGGCGATCCTCGCACGTTATGTCGAGCTTGCGGTCAACGGCACCAAGTCCGCCTACCCCTCGATGCGTCCCGCCGATGCGTTCCTGCGCGATGCCGAGGCGATGCTGCGCACGCTGATTGCCGGCGCCGTCGCGCCTTCCAAACCGAAGAAACCTTCGCCGTCCGCCCGCGCCGTCCGCCAGAAACGAGGAACCCGGAAATGAGCAGCATGACGATCAACGGCCAATCCACCGCCCTCCCCGACGACCGCGAGGCATTGCTGATCGACGTCATCAGGGACCGACTCGATCTCACCGGCACCAAGCTCGCTTGCGGCTCCGGGGTCTGCGGCGCCTGCACCGTGCTGCTCGACGGCGCACCGGTGGCAAGCTGCCTCCTGCCGGCGCAGGCGGCCGCCGGAAAGACCGTGACCACCGTCGAAGGAATCGGCGCGACCGGCCTGCATCCGATCCAGAAAGCCTTCATGGCGCACGACGCGCTGCAATGCGGTTTCTGCACGCCGGGCTTCATCGTCGAGGCCACTGCGTTTTTCGACCGCTGGCGCGCCGCAAACGGCACGGCCGTGCCGTCACGCGAACAGATCGGTGCGGCGCTGTCGGGACACCTCTGCCGCTGCGGCGCCTATGACGGCATCTTCAGCGCCGTGGCCGCCGCCTGCTCCGGACAGTTCGACGGCCGCGACATCCAGCCGCCGCGCGTCGAGGCGCCCGCCAAGGTGACGGGTGCCGCGAAATACACCGTCGACATCAGGCATGACGGCCAGCTCGAAGGCGTGCTGCTGCGCTCGGGCCTAGCGCATGCGAAGATCACCAATATCGACCTTGCTCCGGCGCTCGCCATTCCCGGCGTGGCGGCAGCGGTCTCGCTGCTTGGTGACGACGGCGTGGTACGTTTCGTCGGCGCGCCGATCGCCGCGGTCGCAGCCTCAGATCGCAGGACTGCATTGGCTGCGGTCGAAGCAATCGGACTGTCGACCAAGCCCCTGCCTGCCGTGATCGGGCTTGACGAGGCGCGCAAGCCCGATGCTCCCGTCGTCTTCGACAAGTCGAATCGCAAGAAGGCCGGCAACGTCTCCGAAGGCGCGGGCGGACCTGCGCCCTGGAAAGGAAACCTGCGCGGACCTTCGGCGGCCTTCTCGAAAAAGGCGAAGAAGGCGCGCAACTGGATCGGCAGCGCGCGCGAGGCCGGAGATCCGCTGCTGGTCGAAGGCACTTTCCGCACCGCCACGCAACAGCACACATGCCTCGAACCGCATGCCGCCGTGGCGCGGTTCGAGGGCGATAGCCTCACCGTGCACATCTCGACGCAGGCAGTATTCGATCTCGCCGAGCAGATCGCCAAGCGTTTTGCCATTCCCCACGACAAGGTACGCGTCATCGCCGATCACGTCGGCGGCGGCTTTGGCTCCAAGGCGAGCCTCGGCACCGAAACCATCGCGGCGATCGAACTCGCGCGCGCCGCAAAGGCGCCGGTGCGCGTCGTGTTCGACCGGCACGAGGAGCTGTCCGTCGCCGGCTACCGGCCGGCGACCGAGGTCAAGGTTGCGCTGTTGCCTTCGCCGGAGGGCGCGCTGAAGGCGCTGACGTTCAATGCCTATGCGGACACGGGCGCAGCGACCAACTCGACGCTCGCGGCGTTGGCGCGCCTGATCTATCCGGCCGAAGCCAAGGAGCTCGCCGATTTCGACGTCGTCAGCAACCTGCCGCCCGGCGCGCCATTCCGCGGACCGGGCGGACCGCCGATGGCGTTTGCGCTCGAACAGGCCGTCGACGAGGCCGCGCTGCGGATGAAGGTCGATCCGATCGCGCTGCGTCAGCGCTGGGACACCAATCCCAACCGGCGCCGGCTGTACGATTGGGCGTCTCGCCTCGACGTCTGGAAGAACAGGAAGGGCGCCGCAGCACAGACCGGCCGCTATCGCCGCGGCGTCGGCGTCGCCAGCGGATACTGGCTCTATCTCTGGCAACCCGGCTCCAGCATCGAAGTCGCCGTCAAGGGCGGCCGCGTGATCGCAAGCACTTCGACGCAGGACATCGGTCAGGGCGTGCGCACCGTCATTGCCAACACGGTGGCGCGTGAATTCGGACTGGAGCCGCATGAAGTAGAGGTGCGCATCGGCGATTCCCGTTTGCCGGAGGGGCCGGGCGCAGGCGGCAGCCGCGTGACGGCGTCGCTGATCCCGCCGACGCTGATTGCCGTGCAGAAGCTGAAGGCTGTGATCGAACGCAGCGCAAAACGGATGCCCGCCCCCGGCTCGAACGCCCCGTGGCGCGAGCTGCTCGCAGCTTCGCCCGACCTGTCGGCCTCCGGAGTGCGTCCGGAGGATTCGAGGCCGCTGACGCCCGATGTGCGCTCGCCGCTGCGCGACGCCGGCTTCATGGGCATCGTGTTCGGCTGGATGATGCGGCGCTTCTCCAACATCGTGGTCGGTGCGGGTGTGCCGAGTTCGGTGCAGGTGGTTGAGGTCGAGGTCGACACCTGGCTCGGCCATGTCCGCGTGCTCAGCGTTCACACCGGCATCGCCGTCGGCAAGATCGCAGCTCCCGCGCTGGCACGCAGCCAGGCGACAGGCTCTGTCATCCAGGGCATCGGCTATGCGCTCTACGAAGCCCGCGAGACCGATGCGAGGAGCGGCCATGTGCTGACGACGAACATGGAGGACTACCGCATTCCCGGGATCGCCGACACGCCCGAGATCGACGTGCATTTCGACGAAGCCGGATTCGATCATGTGATGGGCGGCAGCGTCGGCATCGGCGAGGTTGCGACCGTTCCGACATCGCCGGCGATCGCCAATGCGATCTGCCATGCCATAGGCGTCCGCCCGACGGAAGCACCGATCACGCCGGCACGAATTTTCGCCGCCCTCCAGCGAAGGAGCGCCGCATGAGCGAGACAGCCACGATGACCTCCGCACCCGAATTTCGCGCTGCCGGCACCGACCTTTCCGAACGCCGCCGCACCGGCGTGTCGAGAGGCGCGATCGTCGATCTCGCGCTGCCGGGCGACGACGGCATCGCCTGGAGTGCCGACGGCGCCGCGACCATCGGCGCCTTTGCAACGATTGCGACCGTCGCCTCCGACAGGAAGATCGGTGAGGCCTATCCCGGACTTGCCGCTACCGCGGCGGGCCTGGCCACGCCGCAGATCCGGCACTTGGCCACGATTGGCGGCAATCTCGCGCAGCGTTCGCGCTGCTGGTACTTTCGCAATCCGCACATCGCCTGCCTGAAGAAGGGAGGCAGCGACTGCCCGGCGCGGTCCGGCAATCATCTCTATGGCGTCGCCTTCGATACCGGCCCCTGCGTCGCGCCGCATCCGTCCTCGATGGCGGTGGCGTTGCTGGCTTACGACGCGACGGTCGCCACAGACCGCCGCAAAGGGCTTTCGATTCCCGAACTGCTCGGCGACGGCTCGGATGGCCGCGCCGATCATGGGCTGCAGCCAGGCGAGGCAATCCGTTCCATCGCAATGCCGGCTCCGCTGGCCGGCGAACGCGCCCGCTACAAGCGCGCGATCAGCCGGAGCTATGCGGAGTGGCCGCTGGTTGAGGTCTGTGCGCGCGCCGTCATCGCCGACGGTGCATTCAGCTTCGTGCGTATCGCAGCCGGTGGCGTGGCGCCAAGGCCGCTGCGCCTGATCGCAACGGAAACAGCGCTCGCGGGCCGGCCGCCCACTGAAGCGACCATTGCCAACGCGGCGAAACTTGCCGCCGACGGCGCAACACCATTGCCGATGACGAGCTACAAGCTCGAGCTGCTGAATGGGCTGGTGCGCGATCTCCTGACGCAGATCGCGGCTTGACAAGCCGCCGCTGATTGAGGTCGATCGCTCAATCGTCCGCGAGGTAGTCCTCTTCGTCGCCCTTCGCCGACTTGTGGCGATGCACCCTCTTGCCGCCGAGGGAGCCAGTGATCCAGGAACTGCGTGGATAAGAGTTGCGGTAGCCCGCACGCGCGGCGACCTGCTCGCCGGAAACGGCGGCGGGCTGGCAGATGATGCGGCCGGAGGCGCGGCGCATCAGGTCGACATGGAAATGATCGGCGTGCTGCGGATTGGAGCCCGGCGCCAGCACGGTGTTGAAGAGCTGGCAGGCCCCGCCCTGGACATCGCGCAGAAATCCCTGCTCCTCGGGGAGACCGCGCCAGCCGTTCTTCACGGTGATGCGCCGGCCGTCGGCGAGCGTGAAGGCGGCAATGTCGAGCGCGTTGCCGAAGGCGTGCTCGGAAATGTGCGCGTGTGGATTGCCGTTCATGCCGCGGCACGAGTAGGCCGAGATCTGCTTGATCTCGACCACGCGCATGCCGAACCAGCGCTGCGCCGCCGGCTGCACGGACTCGGCAAACCAGCGATCCAGCGTCGAGACGATCGGACAGGCGAGCGTCGCCGAAGGTTTCACCGATATCGGACCGACCGCGCCGACGGGATCGCCGCGGGAAGGACCCAGCCGCGGCAGTTCATTCCGTTCCGAATAAGGTGCAGACGCGCGTGGCCCATTGGCGTAGGGCGCGCCTACCGGCGCGCCTTGCGGCGGCGCATACATGTCGTCAGCCGGCTGCGCCAGGCCGGGCGGCGCGAGCGAGATCGGTGCGTTCGACGGCGCGGCATAATTCGGCTGAGGCGGCATGTTGTTCGAATAGCCGGGATTACCCGGATATTGCCGAGGCGCAGGCCGTGCGACCGGCCAGCGCGGCTGGTTGCCGATGGCAGCAGGCGGCCGAAGATCGTCGACAAATCCGAATGCGCCGGAGCCCTCGCCGAACGCGGCGACTTTCAGCGGATATTCCGCACCGCACACACCCGGACCGGAGATCGGTTCGATGCGGACACGGTCGGGCCCCTCCTTCACTGCACCGGATTTGAGGCACGCGACTTCCGCCTCGGCCCGCCATGGCTCGCGCTCGGCCTGGAAGAATCCACGGCCACAGCCCGCCAGCGAAACAAGGACAAGGGAGCCGACGAGATACAAACGAACTCCACGCGTCATCCGCGCAAGTTCGGCGAATTTATTTAAAGACTCTTCAACGCGTTGATTTCACGAGTCTTTAACCACAATTCGGCGGGTCCCCGGCTGTGGAGAGTATGCACCGGACAGGAAAGCTGACTTTTATGACGGAGAACGCGCTGTTAGCCTTGGCTGCCAATTGCGGGCAAGACGTGAACCAAGGGGGCCTTCCCATGACTTTCGCCAGCAGATTGAGCGTTGTCACCGTCTACGTCGCCCTCGCTTTCGTCGGCGCTATCGTACTCGGGGTGTTCTAGGCTCGTCCCTGGTCCAACCTGCGGACTTGGATCAATGGCCCGGCGGGGCTGCTACCGCCGGGCTTTTTCATGGGCTCGGCGCGCTGCCAGAACATGTAAGAGCGAATGATCGGCCGCGCCTTGCAAATGGTCAGGCGCGCCCAAACGGAACTTTTCCCACCGTTACCTGTTTGCAGAGCGGACGGATGATCTTGGTCCGGCAGATGCCGCACATGCCACGGGAATTCCAGTTATGACGGCGCGGCCTACTGCTCGCAGCGATCTCTTGCTGGTCCTGGCAACCGTCTTCACCACTCTGGTCATACAGCGCCAGTTCGCCGCAGACAGGCCAAAGCGCGGTTCGCTGCCGCGTCGCAAGCCTCCGAGCGGCGATGCTCCCGAAGACCATCAAG
The DNA here is from genome assembly GCA_026125985.1 of Bradyrhizobium sp. GTDB lineage: Bacteria > Pseudomonadota > Alphaproteobacteria > Rhizobiales > Xanthobacteraceae > Bradyrhizobium. The sequence goes on along the minus strand of JAHCKB010000020.1, from coordinate 2,397 downwards.
CTCATTTGCAGACCGACGCCGACTCGCCCGCCGAGATCGAGCCTGCGGGCTGGAAAGAAATTCTTCTGCGAACCTATCAGCAGATCACCGAGGACAGGCTGCTTGCGATCGCCGCCGGCGTTGTATTCTACGGTCTTCTCGCGCTCTTCCCGGCAATTACCGCGCTCGTCTTCAGCTACGGACTGTTTGCGGATGCCTCTACCATCTCGGACAATTTGCGTTCGCTTGCGATCATGCTTCCCGAGGGGACGTTCGGGATCATCCAGGATCAGGTCAACCGGGTGCTCGCCAAAGGTAGCGGCACACTCGGCGCCACATTCATCTTTGGGTTCCTTCTTGGGTTGTGGAGCGCCAATGCCGGAATAAAAGCGATCATGGACGCATTGAATGTCGTCTATGACGAGGAAGAAACGCGCAGCTTCATCAAACTCAACATCGTCTCGCTCGCACTGACCCTCTCCGCGCTTGGCGCAATCCTCTTCATGGTCGGCGCCGTCGTCGCGATACCGCTGGTTCTGCAATATGTCGGCATCGGCGAAACGGTGGCGTTTCTCCTGCGGTTCGGACGTTGGCCCATCATCGCATTGGTGCTCCTGATCGCCCTTGCAGTTCTCTACCGTTTTGGCCCCGATCGAAAACCGCCGCGCTGGCAATGGCTGAGTGTCGGTGCAGTCCTGGCTTCCGTGCTCTGGCTCGCCGGATCGTCCTTGTTGTCGTGGTATCTGGAAAATTTCGGTAACTACAGCGCCACCTACGGATCGCTCGGCGCCGTGATCGGTCTCATGATGTGGCTCTGGATATCCGCCATCATCATTCTGACCGGCGCCGAACTGAACTCAGAAATCGAACATCAGGCAATGGTATCCTCGAAGGACCATGCCACGGTATGACTTCGCGAATGTGTACGGTCTGCCTGACGCGTTCCAGGCGCCTAGGTGCGCGGCCGATCAGCAGCCTGACGCGACGTGATCATCGGCTTCGGCGTGACGCGCGTCCAGTTGTTGCCGTTGCAGTAGAAGCGGCCGAACGCACAGGCTTCGACGTGCAGCGTGTCCGGCCCCCGCAGGCGCATGGTGCCATAGTAGGTGTCGCCGGAATCCCTGCTGTAGACGCTTCCGCTCCATTGCGCGTCCGATTTCGGCTTCATGTTGATCAGGATCGCTTCGCCCTTGTCGCCTTCGCCTTCCTGGATGGCATAGCCGCACAGCGCACGCCCGCATTCGGCGATACGCACGACGCCCTTGCCTTCGGTCTGCCAATCGCCGCGCGGGGAATCTGCAGACTCTTCCTCGTGCAGCACTTTCAGCAGCGGCGGCGCAGGCGGCACGTCCGGCTTCCCGGCAGGAGGCGTGGTGCAGGGCTGCGTGACAGGTACCGGCTGGATCTGCGGCACGGGCGGTAAGGGCGGAAGCGGCGGCGCGACTTCCTGTGTCGTTACGGCAGCAGGCGTGTAGACGGTGGGAGACACCGTTTGCGGCGCGCTTGCGATCACCGGCTTGGGCGCGGGCGGCGCCGATTGCTGGACGGGAGCCGGCGCAGGGATCGGTGGTGGCGGAGACGGCACGACCTGGCTGGGGGCCGGCGCGGGTGCGGGCGGCGGGGTAGCGGCGGTATTGCGGGTGTCGTCGTCACGCTTCTTGCGCGATTCATAGATGCCGGGAATCGAGATCGAGGCGCAGGAGGATGAGCTGCAACCACGCGGGGCCTCGATGCGGACGCGGTGACCGCCGACCGAGAACGAGATCGTGCCCGCCTGCACGGATGAACTTGCCACCATCAGAATCACGAGAGCGCAAAGTCGTTTCATCGGAGCCTCCCGGGCGTTGGTTCAAGTGTGGCGGCAACTGGACGTCTTGAATGTGATTCAAATCACCCGGTCAGGGAGGACAACCCTGTTGTGACCAACATCACTGAAGCGCTGCGCCGCATGGCCTAGGGTCCAGCCATCGACTTCAAGCCCCCAGGAGGCTCACATGAACAAGTTCGTTTTCGCCGCCGCCACGGCGCTGTTACTGGCGACCAGCTCGGCCCAGGCCGGCAGCGGAATCACCTTCCACATCGACGGCCAGCGCGTTCACATCGAGTCGCCGCGCGGCTGCAACTCGCTGTCCTGCATCCAGATCTCCGCGCCCGGCTTCAAGGGCAAGCTTGGCGATATCGACCTCAACAGCTTTGGCTCGAAGGACAAGGATGACGACGAGCCCGCGCCGCCCCCCGCGACCGCGACGACCACGGCTCCAGCCACGACGGCTGCGCCCGCGCCGGCTCCTGTACCTGCAGCTCCGGCGGCACCCGTTGCGGCTGCGCCCGTTACCGCTCCGGCTCCGGTCGCTGCCGCGCCCGCACCGGCCCCTGCTCCGGCTCCCGTTGCCGCGGCTCCCGCTGCCGCGGCTCCCG
>JAHCKB010000002.1 GCA_026125985.1 Bradyrhizobium sp. | reverse complement strand
GTAATCTCCATCCCGCTGGTCCAAAATATCCGTCAGGTCACCACGCGACGCCCTCACGACCGCTTGTACGGGCCTTACCACCTGCCCGCATTGCGTCATTCGGCTCTACCGCGTCGACAACACATCCGTGATTCAACAATGGGATCGTAAGATGCGCAACACCCGCACCGATATCGCAGACTCTTGCCCCCTTTGACACGCCCGCGATCTGAAACATCTCATTCAGAGCATCAACTGCATAATCGGGACGCTTCACGTACGCTGCAGCGAGATGCGAATAATCCCACTCCACTTTCGCCATTTCTGCTTCCTTTTCGTTCTTAGATTGTTTGGCTCGCGGCTACGATTGAACACGCGCTTTCTCTAATCGATGCCGCCTGATCAAAGTCAATGATAATATCCGGACTAGGAGGCTCATCGATGGGCATATCCAAGCCCGCAACATTCGTCGTTTCTCCAGAATCAAACCGACGATAAATTCCTTTGGGATCGCGTCGGCGCAATTCTTCTAAGGGAACCCGCAAATAAACTTCAAAATAGCCGGGGATGTTTGTTCGATTCCAAATGTGCACATCGGAAAAAAGCGAAATCGTTGCAATCACGACATTGATTCCTTGCCGCCCGAGCATTTGGCAAAGACGAGAATATCGCAGAGCGAGACGGAGACGGCTTTCCCGATCATGCCTCGCTTCGTCGCCAAAAACGTCGCGAAGTTCGTCACCGTCCAGCATGATCACGGCCTTGCCGTCAGACCGGAGTATATTGACGACCTCCGCGGCGAGAGTCGTCTTGCCAGCACCGGACAAACCGGTGATCCAGATAACCGCTGACGATCCAAAATTATTCATGCGCAGACGATTGTGTACTTAAACGGTACTACTTTAGATAGGAAGCTTCAACCGGTCCGCACATGGAACCCCAATGAAGTCCAAGCTCTTTGATCATGAATTTTATCTGCACGAATATCCGGACGTCGCCAGCGGGCTGTCCGAACACAATCGGATCAGCGGCGCGGAGCAACACTATGAATCTTATGGTTTTCGAGAGCGGCGCAACCCAAATGCTCTTTTCTACGCTGGCTGGTATGCTCAAAAATACGCTTTAGGCCCGGAAGACAATCCTATCAATCACTTTGTGGAGAACGCGAGGACAAACAGCCCCAACCCCTACTGGGAACAAATACGCATGAAACAGGGGGAGTCCCCCCCTTGTTTGGCTGAGATGGTAAGCGCGTTTTCGCCGCACCAACGCCCGACGTACATCCTCGGATTATACGGCACCGGCCGATGGTACCTTAATGAACTGGTTATGTATTGCTCCGGCCAGCGCGGCTATTATTTCTTGGACGATCTACGGCATCGGAAGGGGGGGCCCCCGATAATTTGGAGCGGACACACAACAGTCATTCATGATCAAGTTGCCGGACATGAACCAGCAGCACTGGGTCGATCCGTTCTGAAACTGGCCGAAGAAGGAGCCGCCGATATTATATTCATTCACCGCCATCCTCTCGATAGTCTTCTTACAAATTGGACTTGGTGGCGAGAATTCCTAGCAAAAAAGAAAATGATTTCAGGAATTGTTGGAAAGTATTCGACCCAAGAAGAGTTCTTCAAGGATGTCGCTAACAATTTTGATGAACTGGCATTGTTTGCCGATGGCTCAAAAGATTTTATGCGCCTCTATTCCGAGGAGCACACCCACTTTTTTTCACTCCGCCAGTTTGTTGTTGAGACAGCCGCTTTCGTGAATCATGAATCCGTTCACTCGTTTCGTTTCGAGGATTTTATTTCCGAACCGAATGAACAATTTTCGCGAATCATGAGGATCATTGATCCCCTCGCTATATCCGGCAAGATCGACGTCCCGAAACCTCGAGCAGAAAAAAATCGATATATCGAAGTTTGCAAGCACGTTCCGGCTTTTAAAAATCTGGTCGAATCCTTGCCGAGGGACGTTAAGTTGCAAATCAACGAGCTAGGATATCAAATGTAAATAAACTGCGGCGATCATAGCGGCGGTTTATGCGCAAACACCATCGTCGCGCTGGCCAGTTCGAAATTCTTGTCATCAGGCAAATCCCGGACCCAGCGACGCGCAAGCAGTTCGTTCGGTGCCGCGAGCAGATCGCGCAGCTTGAGATCGAGGAACTCCTCACGCACCCCGCCGCGCAATCCGCGTGCCCAGCTCTGCACGATCCAGGTGAGCGACCAGACCGGCAACAGCGACTCGATCACGCGATGATCGTCGATGACCAGTGACGGCTCGAACAGCGCCCGCAACCCCTGCCCGGTCATGTTGTAATAGTGATTGGGATAGCCATGCAGCGGCTGCAGAAACGGCACACAGCAGATCAGCTTGCCGCCGGGTTTGAGAACACGGACGATTTCGCGCGCGCATGCGAAGGGGTCCTTGACGTGCTCCAGAACGGCGATGGAGATCACGGCATCGAAGGTCCCGTCCCGGAACGGCAGCACTTCGCCGACGCCGATGACATCCGTGGTGTCGTAGTCGACGATCTCGTAGTTGACGACATTGGGAAAACAGACAGGCCGCCGGCCCGCCCCGCAGTCGAGGACGAGTCCGTTGCGACATTCGTCGATCAAAGCGAGGATATATCCGTCATAGCCGTTGGCCGACACGGCATCGGTTTCGACGATGCCCGCCTTGCGGCGCAGCTCGTCTGACAGGAAATCGAGCTTTCCGTTCCTCATCTGACGCGGCAGGTCGTCGCGAAAGAAAGGCTTCAGCCTGTCCAGCTTGTCTTGCCGCATCTCCTCGATCGAGGCGCCATGCCGCTGGCGACGCTCTTCGCCGGATCCCACCGCGCGAAAATGCGCCAGCCCCGACGCCCACCTCCCCTGGGCGACAGCCGCGGCAACATCGGGATTGGCCGCCAGATAGGCGGCTTCGTCAAAATTTTCGGATGTCACCAGAATCTCCGCCGGGCGCCCGTGCCATGATACCGTGGGGGACGAACGGACGCCGAGCCATGACTTAAACCAGCGAAGAAATTCCATTCGAGTCTTTACTCCGTATTTGTTCGTCCCTACAACTTATACGAGTTTTGGTGATGGGTCCGCAGTGTAAAAAATGAGCCTCGAAGTCATTTCCCTGGAAATACCTGACGTCAAACTGATTACCCCCCGAAAGCACGGGGACGCCCGCGGCTTCTTTTCAGAAACCTACAATAAGACCACCTTTGCCGCTCACGGCATCAGCCTCGATTTTGTTCAAGACAACCAGTCGTTCTCGGCGCAACGTGGCACCCTGCGCGGGTTGCATTATCAGAGCCCGCCCTTCGCCCAGGACAAACTGGTCCGCGTGGTGCGAGGGCGAATCCTCGACGTCGCGGTGGACATCCGGCGCAATTCGCCAACATTCGGGAAATGGGTCGCCGCCGAGATTTCAGCGGAAAAGTGGAACCAGATTCTCGTCCCGGCCGGTTTCGCTCACGGCATCTGCACCTTGGAACCTGATACCGAACTGCTCTACAAAGTGACGAATTTCTATTCGGCGCAGCACGACTTCGGCATCCGCTGGAACGATCCGGACCTGGGGATAGACTGGCCATTCGGCGAAAGCGATATGATGTTGTCCGACAAGGACAAGAATCAGCCGTTTTTGAAGGATGTGACGACGCCGTTTTAGGTTCGGTGCCGGAGGACGGGGGACATGACGCAAAACGACAAATCGACCGCAACGGTCCTGGTCACTGGTGCCGGCGGTTATATCGGTACGACGCTGGTGCCGATGTTGCTGGAACAGAACTTCCGGGTGCGGGCGATTGACCGCTATTTCTTTGGCCGCGAACTCCTGTCGGAGCATCCGAATCTCGAACTCATCCAGGAAGACGCGCGCGCCATCAAGCCGGACCATCTTGCCGGAATCGACCATGTGATCGATCTCGTGGCGATCTCGAATGACCCGTCCGGCGAGTTATTCCAAAACGAAACTTACGCGATCAACCATCGTGCGCGCGCGACGACCGCGCGCCTTGCCAAAGACGCCGGCGTGAAACGCTATGTGCTGCCCTCCTCCTGTAGCCTCTATGGTTTCCAGGAGGCGGGAGTCATCGCCAACGAAACGACCAAGACCAATCCGCTGACGACGTATGCCAAGGCCAACGAAATGGCCGAGCACGACGTTCTGCCCCTCGCGTCCGACGATTTTGGCGTCATCGTGCTCCGGCAAGCGACCGTGTATGGCTACAGCCCGCGGATGCGATTTGATCTTGCCATCAATGGCATGACTTACGGAGCCTATAAAACCGGCGTGTTGCCACTGATGCGCGACGGCACCCAGTGGCGGCCGATGGTTCACGTCAAGGATACCGCCCGCGCCCAGATGTTCATGCTGACCGCGCCGCTGTCCAAAGTGAACGGACAGATATTTAACGTCGGCTCGGAGACGAACAACTACCAGCTCGGCCCGCTGGCGGAAAAGGTGGCGGCCACCGTCCCGCGCGACGTCAAGATCGAATGGTATGGCGACGCGGATCATCGCTCCTATCGCGTGTCGTTCGATAAGATTTACGGCCTTGGCTACAAGGCGCTCTATCACGCCGAAGACGGCGTCAAGGAGCTTTGCGAAGCGCTCGCGTCCGGCAAGGTGGAGCGCACCCCCCAGACGATCACGCTCGACTGGTATCGCGAGCTGACCACCTGGCACGAACGCATGCGCAGTCTTGAAATGTACGGCGGCGTCCTGAAAATCTGATCATGCGCACGGTTCTACTCGGCCCCAATGGACAGCTTGGCACTGACATTCGCGCCGGCAATGCAGCACGCGCCAAGCCGCTCGACATCCTCTGCATCGACCGCGCAAAGCTCGATCTCTCGGACATCGATGCGGCGATCACTGCATTGCGCAGCATCGATTTCGATTGCCTGATCAACTGCTCGAGCTATCACAAGACGGATGACGTCGAACGCAATGCCCAGTTGGCGTTCGCGATCAACGCACATTTACCGCAGGCGCTGGCGCGGCTTTGCGCGGAGAAAGGCGCACGGCTGGTTCATATCTCCACGGATTATGTGTTCGGCGGCCAGGCCAAACGAGCCCCGCTCACCGAAGCGGACGGCAAGGCCCCTATCAATGTCTATGGTGCGTCAAAGGGTATGGGCGAAGACCTGGTGCTGCGCACCAGCGCCGATGCCGTGATCCTGCGTGTCGCCTCGCTGTTCGGGGTTGCTGGCGCAAGCGGTAAAGGCGGCAACTTTGTCGAGACCATGATCCGGTTCGGTCGCGAGAAAGGCCATCTCCGGGTCGTTGCGGATCAGATGATGTCGCCGACTTCGACGGTCGATATTGCAGCCGCCCTGTTCGGTCTGCTCGACCAGCAAGCCCCGCGCGGGGTCTGGCATGTGGTCAACTCCGGCAGCGCAACGTGGCATGAATTTGCCGCGGAGATCATCAAGCGCACGAAGATCGCCGCACAGGTCGAAGCCATTTCGTCAGCCGAGTTCCCGACGCCCGCCGCCCGACCGCCCTACAGCGTTCTCGACAACGCCAAACTCGGGGCCGCCATCGGAAAGATGCGACCCTGGCAGGATGCTCTGGATTCTTACCTGGCGGCTAAGGGATACTGATTGGCGAAAGACTGGGGGAAGACATGAAGGGGATCATTCTGGCAGGCGGCTCCGGCACGCGCCTTTATCCGGTGACCATCGCCATCAGCAAACAGCTGCTGCCGGTATTCGACAAGCCGATGATCTATTACCCCTTGTCGGTCCTGATGCTGGCGGGCATCCGGGAAATCCTGCTCATTTCCACGGAGCGCGATATCGGATCGTTCAAGCACGTGCTGGGCGATGGATCGCGCTGGGGCATCGACATCGCCTACGCGGTGCAACCGCAACCGCGCGGCCTCGCGGACGCCTTCATCGTCGGCGAACAGTTTATCGGCAGCGCGCCGACGGCACTCGTGCTCGGCGACAATATCTTTTACGGGCATAACCTTTCGCCCTTGCTGCAGGATGCGACGGGACTGACCAGAGGCGCGACTGTGTTCGCCTATCGTGTAAGCGACCCGCAGCGTTACGGAGTCGTCGAATTCGACGGCAATGGCTTGGCGCTGTCGCTGGAGGAAAAACCGAAGACCCCGAGGTCGAATTGGGTGGTCACCGGTCTTTATTTCTACGATAATGATGTGGTTCGCATCGCCAAGGACGTGAAACCGTCCGCCCGCGGAGAGATCGAGATCACCGACGTCAACGAGCACTATCGGCGTGCCGGAAAGCTGAATGTGCGGCAACTCGGACGCGGTTTCGCCTGGCTTGATACCGGCACGCATGAATCTTTGCTTGAAGCCGGCGAGTTCGTGCGCGCCATCGAGCACCGCCAGGGTTTGAAGATCGCGTGCCTCGAGGAAATTGCCTATGCCAATGGCTGGATCTCACCAGACCAGATCAGTGCGAACGCCGACATGATGCCGAAAACCTCATACGGCACCTATCTCCGCTCCCTGCTGCAAACAGTATAGCACCATGAGCAATCCTCAGGAGGTCATGCCCACAATCGCGAGCATCTTCGCCGCTTTCGGGAGTGCCATCTACGGCGCCTGGTACACAATCGAATCATGGACCATCATTCCCGTCGTCGAATTGCTGATGCGTCTGTGGTATCGGCTGAACCCGCGGGTCTATTCCGAACGCTTGAGAGTCCGATCCGTCACTGCCGGCAAGGTGGACAAGAAATCGCAGAAATATGCGGTACTGGTGATTTACACAAACTCTCCGCTCGCCTCGTTTACCGCAAGCGTGATCGATGCGATCGCCCGAAGCCCGATCAATCTGGTGGTCGTTGCCAATGGCACGATTACACCCCTCCTCCGTGCACAGCTGCTTGAGACCTGTTACGTGCTGATCGAGCGCGCCAATGTCGGGCGGGACCTCGGTGCTTACAAAGATGCCGTCAACATTCTCCTGCGCAGCGAGAAGGATGTGGACCGCCTCATCCTGATGAATGACAGCATGTTCTTTTTCCAACGGGGCCTTGGCAAGCTAATTGCCGATCTCGACGGCGAAGGGGAATTCATCGGGCTGACGGAGGTGTTTGAATATCACTATCACGTCCAATCGTTCTTGCTGTCGTTCGGATTTCACGCGGTCCGCAGCCGGGCGTTCTGCAGATTCTGGAAACGATACCGGCCGATCGGCACGCGACGCTGGTCCATTCATAAAGGTGAAGTCAATCTCACCCGGCAAATGACCAAAGCCGGATTTCGCCCACATATCCTGTTTCAGGCGGCGCAGCTCATTCCCCATTTGCGGCCTCGCCCGATCCGCGAAGTTCTTGAATCCGTGCGACTCCTGCCGAGCTATTGCCGCCCAGCGCTTTACCGGGAATTTGACAAGTTCATTGGCGCCGGCGGCTTCTCGGTGACCGACTTCGAAGCTATTTCCCAAGGCGTGCGCCCGGTCGGACCGGGCAGGAGTCCGGCGGGCTTGCCCGCCATCAGCGGTCAGCTCGACACCATGGACCGGTGGAATTTTGAGATCTTTGGCAATCGGCTGATCAGCCTCATTGCCAAGCGCAACCAGGCGCATGTCGGCGGCTTCCTGTTCATGAAGTATCTCGGCCTGCCGGCGATCAAACGCGATATCTTTTATCGGGGCGTCTATTCGCTCGAGGAGGTTTACCGCATCCTCAGCGACTTCAACGAGCCGCTTCGCGACGATGTCATGGCCGATCTACGCCGCGCCGGAACCTCGATGCATTTCAAAGGTTTGCGCCGTATCCTTCACAATCATGGTTCCATTTAGATGTTCATTAAAAAATTTTTATGAGACAACGAATTGAAGCACTTAGACCTTTGATGGCCACTGCTTAGGGAGCGTCCGACGTGGGTGCTAGAACAAAAAAACCTATTAAATCCCGCTCAAAGAAAACGTCGCCACTCCGCGAAACCCGAACCAGCGCTAATGGCCGCCAGGCAATTCTTGTCCTTGGTATGCATCGTTGTGGAACGTCCGCGCTAACGAGAGTGCTGAGTTTGCTGGGCGCAGATCTACCACGAAACTTAACCGGTCCTGGCCCAGGTAATGATATGGGCCATTGGGAGCCAGCTGATTTAGTTGCTGCGCATAATGAACTTCTACGATCTGCAAATTCGTATTCAGCAGACTGGCGGGCGCTCAGTAAAGACTGGATGGAGTCTGCTGCTGTGAAAGCAGCAACGGATCGTCTTCTGTCCCTCATAAAGCACAATTACGAATCTTCCTCCTTATTCGTCATCAAAGACCCACGTATATGTCGTTTTGTGCCTATATGGTTGAGAGTCTTGGAGAAACACAGAACTCAACCAATTCCGGTACTAATAATTCGTAATCCGCTCGAAGTAGCCGCTTCGCTTCGAGTTAGAGATGGGTTGTCTAGTTCTCGAACATATCTATTGTGGCTCCGCCACGTACTTGATGCTGAGCGCAGCACCCGTGGATTGCCAAGAGCCCTTGTAAGTTATGACATGCTCTTGGACGATTGGCGCTCAGTTGTGGCACGCATCAGTAAAACGACGGGGGTGCGTTGGCCCGGCCGTTCGGATTTGTCCGAACTACAGATTGACCGTTATCTGACCGAGGCGCATCGACATCATGTCATGGACGAAGCCCAACTCAACGCTCGTGTTGATGTTGCTGACTGGGTTAAGGAGGCCTACGCAATCCTCCGCCTCATGAGCCGCGGCATGGAGCACCCCGAACATCACCGAGCGCTCGACCATATCAGCGCCGAATTCGACAAAGCTGCGGCGGCATTCGGCGTGTTGTTGGCGGGCGAGACCGAGGACGCCGAGACCCGTTTGCGCGACTCGAGCGCGCGTGCAGAAGCAGCGCTCGGCGAACGCGACATCGCGCGCGCGATGCTGGTCCAGCGGGAAACGCAGCTCAGCGAAGCCACTAGCTCCCTTCAGCATGCGCAACAGCAGATCGCCGATAACGCAGCGCGCTTAGACGCACTTGATGAGGAGCTCGTTGCCACACGGGTCCGTATCAACGACGCGGAATCAGTGGCTGCGGCGCGTCAGCAAGAGGCCGAACAGCTTCACCGCGAGTTGGAGGCTACTCGTAACCTGTTGCGCGACAATGAAACGGAAACGCAACGGCTCAGCAGTGACGCCGCGCAGGCTGCGGAATATTTGCGCGCAGCGCGTGCACAAATAGACACGCTCACCTGCGAGTTGATTGTCGCCCGCGGCCATGCGCATGAGGCAGAAACGAGCGCAACGGTACGTCAGCAAGAGGTCGAACGGCTTCAGCACGAGCTGGAAGCAGCCCGAGGCCTGCTTCGCGATAGCCAGACTCACGCACAGCGACTCGGCGGAGACGTCGCAGAAGCTGCGGAACGTTTGCGCGACGCTCACGCGCGGATCGACGAACTCACCGGCGAACGGGATACCTCGCGGAGTGAACTCGCCATACGCGAAGCCGAGCTTGGTGAAACCCGAGCAGCGCTACAGAATATCGCACAAACCGCTGCTGTAACAACTGCTGCCTTTCAAGCAAAGGAGGCTGAACTCGCAGCCCAGGCCAAAGAGAGCGCGATGCGAGCCGAAGCGAGCCGAAATGAGGCACAGCACTTGTATAAGGAGATACAGAAGCTCGAACAGCTGCATCGCGACGATGAGAGTCGTGTAATCACCATTACTAGAGAAAATGAAAATGCTCTTGCGGCTGCCTATGAAGATCACGAGAGAACTCGCCACGAGCTTTCGGTGACGCAGGCCGCGTTGCGCGATGTGCGGCTGCAAAATGAATCGGTTGGCGCAGCGTTGAAGCAGACGCAGCTTTCCTTGCAAGAGAATGAACGGAACCGCGTCTGCCTCGCCCAAGAATTGGAATCAGCAAATGCGGCGGTCGCAAAGGCCGCAGATGAGTTTCAAAAGCTACAGGCCACCCAGGACATCCTGCGCCGCGCAGCAGACGAAGCTGATCAGGCAAGAAACGACATCGCACGCTTGCGCGACGAGGCCAAGCAAAGACAGTCGCAGTTGCAATGCGACATCACCGCGCGTGACATGCGAATGCTGGAACTCCAACGTGAGCTGGACGGACTGCGGGAGCAGGCCCAGCTCATGCGCTCCATACAGCAGGCAGACGAAAGGCAGCGACTCTCCCAAGCGCTCGTGCGTGCGCGCGGCTGGTCATGGCTGCAGCGGTGGCGCCAGCATCCTACGGCGCGTCAACGCCGTGATATCGAGGCAATCCGGTCCTCAGGACTCTTCGATGCGTTATGGTATCTCAAGCGTTACCCCGACGTCGCCGCGGTCGGCCAGGATCCGCTGCTCCATTACGTGCTGCACGGCGCTGCCGAAGGTCGCGATCCGCATCCGTTGTTCGACAGCAAATGGTATCTCGAGCAATACCCAGATTGCTGCACGAGCCAGTTGTCTCCGCTCGGCCATTATGTGCTCGAAGGTGTCGCGAAAGGCTGTGATCCCAACCCTCTATTCGATACAGACTGGTACCTGCAAACGTACTCTAGTGTCATGGCGAGTGGGCTCAACCCGCTTAAACACTATTGGACAGTAGGCGGAACGCGGGAGTTCAACCCGTGTCCAATGTTCGATAATTCCTGGTATTTAAACCATTACCCGGACGTCGCAAAGGCAAACGAGAATGCGCTGCATCATTTCTTAGTTTTTGGGATTAAGGAAGGACGCCAGCCGCTCCCCACCGAAGTAACATCCCCTCTTGACGGCCCGGAATTGCGTTCAGCTAGCAAATTCGAGGAGCAAGGCTCGGCCCCCGAGCCACAAGATTCCCCTAGCAACTCTCCAAACACGCAGGAAGCTGATCTACTCGAATATGAAAAGCGAGGGGTCTTCAACAAAGGGTGGTATGGCGTTCAAGAACTATCATCGGCTGACCGTTACTATAGCGCAGACTTTTCCGACGAAATGTTCGCTCAAGCTGTAAGTGCATTCGAAAAGAAAAGCCAAGAGATTGGCGCACGCTTTTATGGAGGCGTTGTTCCTGCAATTCCTCCAGCGATTTATGATCAGTTAAATATTGGACAAGTTATTCAGGCCAAGATTGCTTGTGCTTTTCCGGTAACTAGCGCCATCCGATTTAAGCACACGTATTCAATTGTTACCTCCTTTTATCGACACAAAGACTATTTCTTAGAGTGTGCGAAGTCTGTTCAAAGGTTGCTACATTCGGATTTTCAACAGACGGGGCTTCGGCGTGTTGAATGGATTGTTGTTAATGACGACCCCTCAATTTCTGAACATGAACTGAAAACTATAATTCCAGAGGACCTTTATCCGTTCTGCTCCTTCTATTCCTCCGTTTCAAACGGAAAAAACGGCGGCATAGTGAAACCCCTAAACATAGGGATATCCCAGGCGCACAACGACTGGTTACTATTTCTGGACTGCGATGACTGCATCGAGGAAGATGCTATCCAAATTTTAGAGCACTACTGTCGTCGATTTCCACAGTGCCGGTTCATTTCCTCAGCAATGATTGATATCGACGAAAGGGGGACGATTATACGCCGCAATATGCGATTTAGTAATGCAGCAGCTCTGTTTGACCGCGGAATGTTTGCAGGTCATCTCAAGGCAATACGTAAAGATTTGCTTCAAGAATTAGGCTCCTTTTCCGAATCATTTCCTGGCTGTCAGGATTATGATTTTGCACTTAACACCGCTGTCCAAGAACCTATCCTCCTCATCCCAGAATATCTCTACCGGTACAGGTGGCACTATAAATCTCAGTCAGTAGAGCAGATCATTTGGCAAAATGATGTGGCTAAAGCAGTTCGCCGTTCGCTAGCGCTGAAAGTGGTTGGCCCCGTCAGCTCGGCCAGCCAACCAAACCGTAAACCGGCTACCCGGGGCTTATGTCTGGTTCGCACCCAAGGCAAACGTATCGAGTTACTTCTGGAATCAATAAACTCGATTGCAGTTCAATCGCCGCTTATAACACCTTGCGTGATAGTCCACGCTGAGCAACGCACATACGATGAAATAAAGTTGCATTTATCCGCTCATACGGAAAATTCAATCGTGCTACACGCACCCGACGTGAGCTTGCGTCGGGGATATCCATTAAATATCGGAATTAACTATGCTATTCGAAATGAGGAATTCGACTTTATCGGCATCTTAGACGACGATGACATCTATTATCCTTTTTTTGCGGAGCGAATGATCCACGCATTAAATTACTCTCGGGCCGATTTTGTTTATGCTGGCACAAACAAGCGCGAGCCAGGGGGGCCGCTACAACCCGGCGTATCGCCGTTACCGATAAGTCTCTTGGTAACTGGCAATTTTATTCCCACGAACTCGTTCGTCGTTCGCACTAGTTTTCTTCGCGACACCAAACTCCAATTCCGGGACGATTTAAATTATGTCGAAGATTGGGATTTTTTGCTGAGATTGGTGTTGGCGGGCGCACGAAGTTTTTGTCTGTTCGAAACACTTGCGGAATTTCGAATTATTGGTGACGGCAATCGCGAGGTGAAATCCGACCCGGATGATTATTTTCGTTGCGCAAAGATTGCACTTGAAAGCTCACCCTCTATCGCGAAAAAGTACGGAATATCCTGGTTTTATTCTGATGTATTAAGTTTTGATTTTCCACAGCGTGGTGAGTTGACCGATTCCGAAATCACAATGTTTAAAGATTCCGAACGTCACTACCAAGAATACGGACGCTAACCAACGTGTCACAATCGATCTCAGTCCTACTCCCTATTTTTCTAAGAAACACGGAAGAAACGAGCATTCGTCTCCTCCGGCGAGCTTTGGAATCGATCTCTGATCAACATTATCCCGAAGCATTCGAGTTAATCGTAGTTGATGATGGTAGCCCAACCCCCGTCCAGCGGATTTTAGAGGAGAACAAATTAATCTATCCCGGCATTCGCTTTGTACGCACGGAAAAAAACTACGGTCTCGTTTCTGCACTAAATTTAGGAATTAAACATGCACGTTTCCCACTAATCGCTCGCATAGATGCTGACGACCGGTGGGTTGCAGGCAAAATTCGGACTCAATTGAACGCTTTTGGGGCCGATCCAAATCTTACAATCGTCGCCACTGGCATGTCATTGGTGAAGCAAGATGAGATACTCGAGGAACTCATTCGTCCTGGGGACTGGACCGGGATTCTAAAGTTTTTTGTAGAAGTAGGTTGTCCGTTCCCGCACGGCAGCGTGGTAGCAAAGCGCGACATCTACCGCCTTCTTGGTGGCTACCCGCATGATTTCAGATACTTGCATTGTGAAGATTACACCTTGTGGGGTATTTGGCTGCGCTTCTTCAAACCGGCAATGATTGAACAAGTCTTGTATGAATATACAGTCTCAGATAATTCTATTTCTGGCCAGAATGCCGCGGTTCAGGCAGCGTGTTCTCGGTTTATTTGCGGCCAATTTGCAAAGCTGAATTTGGCCTCACGCCTTCCAGCTGCTTTGGATGCGTTATCGCAAACTCTACATTCCACGCAGCTACAGGCGGGTGTGGTTGCGTACAGGCTCTGGCGATTTGGCATACCAGTCAAAATCCCAGTGTGCGCGATCGAACCAATAAGGGCCATTTTATGCGACAGAACTGTTGTACCTCTCTCAGCTGAGGATGAATGCGTTTTAGTGCATGATCTGGTAGAGGGCTTTGGAGATATTTATCTCCCGCCCTCATATAAGGGCGTTCCAATTAGAATGATTTAGTTTTTTTAAGATCGAACCAAAAAGTACGAAGGTGAATTTCAATATGGCTATAGGGTACCTAGACCACACATCAGTGGAGCCCGTGGTTGGACGTTACCCAAAGACGGCGTTATGGCCTACGTCGGAATGAATAGAAATTTGCGTCGGTGACGACGTAATTGGGACTTATGATTTCATAAATCCATATTCCCTCCCCATAGTAATAGCCGCCTCTGGTGGCGTGTCTCGACAGGAACCAAGGCCTCAAGACTTAATAGCTATCTTAGATTTCCTTTGGCTATCTAAAGGCAACGAACAAACGGCATTGCAGAATTTCGAGCGATTACGGTCTTTGATCGAGGCTTATAATCTTCCTAGTTTGGTGCGCTATCTTCGATTTCTTACTCAATGCAGCGTCAGGGCGCCCATCGCCAAGCCCCTGGGGCGGCTGCCTCAGCCTGAGGCCGATCTGCTCGACGAAATCAAAGCCGTGATCGGCGAGATGCCGACCTATGGCTATCGTCGCGTCTGGGCTATTCTGCGGCGCACCGCTGAAACTCAGGGCCTGCAACCGCCCAGCCCCAAGCGCGTCTATCGGATCATGAAAGCCCACGGCCTGCTGCTGCAACGTCATGCCGGCGGTGCTGATTAGCGACGCCACGACGGGCGCATCGCTGTCGACTGCTCCAATATGCGTTGGTGCTCGGACGGCTTCGAACTGGACTGCGACAATGGAGAGAAGGTCCGGATCGCGTTCGCGCTCGATTGCTGCGACCGCGAGGCCATAGGCTTTGTCGCCACCACCGAAGGTATCAACGGCGAGGACGTGCGCGACCTGATGGTTACGGCTGTCGAACACCGGTTTGGGCGGATCAATCGACTGCCCGTCACCATCGAATGGCTGACTGACACGGCTCCGGGTACGTCGCCCACGACACCAGGCGCTTTGCCCGTGACATCGGCTTTGAGCCTCGCACGACACCGGTCGAGAGCCCTCAATCAAATGGAATGGCAGAAGCATTCGTGCGCACGATAAAGCGCGATTACGCCCGCGTCTCTCCGCTTCCTGACGCAGCCGCGGTGATGCGGCAGCTGCCGGCCTGGTTCGAGCACTACAACACGGCTCACCCGCATCGAACCCTCAGCTATCGTTCATCGCGCGAGTTCATTGCCTCGCGCTCAAACCGGAAGAACATGTCCGATCTTTAAGGGGCAACAACACCCGTCATTGCGGAGTTACCTACCCTCTTCCGGTCTCAGCAATTCCACCGTTCCTTTTCGGACCCGACTGATATCTAAAGCAGCACGCGAAGTTACGCATTCGATTTCTAATACTTCATTCTCAGTACACAAAATTCGCACAGCATCCAAAGCGGCTACAGGATCGGAAATCGCTGCCATCCAGCGACTGACTACACGGTTTTCATTTTTGGCAACGATTATCCAGCCGACATCTAAATCAAACATATTGTTCACACCATCCCGTAATTCCGCACCAGCACGGCGATGCCGACGCCGGCGCCCCAGAGCGCTAGCGCGCCGAGCATGATGATCGACCAGATCCACCAGCGCTTCGGATAGAGCGCCTCCTGCGCCAATACCGGCTTGAGGAACGTCGCCAGATAGAGCTGCTGCGTCTCGAGCTGCATGCGCGCGCGTTCGAACGCCGTCGCCGCGGCGACATACTGCTTCTGCGCGATGTCGCGCTCCAGCTTCTGCCGGTCGAACTGACCAATCGCATCGGCGAGCGCCGGCGCGTTCTGAACGCCGCTGCGCGTCATCTGCCCTTCCAGTTTCTCGATCTGCTCCTTCATGCTGGCGATGCGCGCGGCGAGGACCCGCAGATGCGGCGTCTGCGGCGCCACGGTGCGCATCTGCACCGCATATTCCTGCTCGAGCTGCAGCTTCTGCAGCCGCATCTCGGCGAGCATCTTCACCATCGCCTCGGCGGTCTTGTCGGCGTCGAGCACGCCTTCGCTGTTGCGAAGGTCGCGCATGCCGCGGATCTTCTCCTGCAGCGTCGCCTCGGCGCGGGCAAGCTCGCTCTGCGCCTGCCGCAACGCGTCCCGCCGCGCCCGGTCGGACAGATCGTTGACCAGCTTTTCGCTCACCGCGATCACCTGGTTGGCGATATCGAGCGAGTCCTGCGGCGTGAAGGCGCGCACCACCACGGTGATGACGCCGGACAGCGAGTCGATGCTGATATCGGTGCGCCAGCGCCAGTACCAGACCAGTTCCTCGGCGGAGTCGGATGGATTGAACCGCGAGAGGATATCCGCCTCCGGCCGGGAAAACACGCGGCGCAAATCGACCGCCTTGCTGATGTCCTCCACCGCCTGCCGACCGCGCAGATAAGTCGTGACGATCAACGCATCCTGGAAATATTCGCTGCCGGCCGCCCCGAGCACCCCGCTCAGCGCGTCGAGCGGGGTGCGCTCGCCGCCGCGCACCGCGAAACGAACCTCCGAGGCATATTGGTCCGAGGCAAACAGCGCGAGATAGACGCCCGAGGCGAACACCGGCAGCACCACCACGGCGATGAAGCTCGCGACCAGCCAGAACGCGAAGCTGCGCCACATCGGCATCCGCACATGGCGCAGCGGCATCCAGCGGACGCGCGGCGTGCGCGCCTCGCGCGCCGCCTGCCGTAGCGAGTGCGAGACGAGACTGGCGCGGCCGCTCGTCGCGGGCTGGACGTCGATCACCGGGCCGTCGGTCAGCGTGTTGTCGCGGTCACGGACGGACATCACATATTCAGCCTCTTATAGACCTCGATCGCCTGATCGACGCGGTTGAACTGCTGCAGCCGGCCATGCGACAGCACGATGCCGCGATCGCAATATTCCAGCACCGAAGCCATATCGTGCGAGACGAGGATGACGTCGGCATTCTCCTTGCGGCTCTTGAACACGGCATTGCAGCGCGCCTGGAAGCGCGCATCACCAACCGCCATTACCTCGTCGATCAGATAGCATTCGAACTGGATCGCCATCGACAGACCGAAGGCCACGCGCGCCAGCATGCCGGAGGAATAGGTCTTCACCGGCGCGTCAATGTAATGGCCGATCTCGGCAAAATCCTCGACGAAATTGACCACCTTGCGGACATCCTCGCCGTAGACGCGGGCGACGAATTGCGCGTTCTCGCGGCCGGTCATGCCGAAATGCAGTCCGCCGGAGAAGCCGAGCGGCCATGACACCCGCACGGAACGCCGGATGCGTCCGCGGTTTGGCAGTTCCGCGCCGGCGAGGAGACGCACCAGGGTCGACTTGCCCGCCCCGTTGATGCCGAGCACTGCATAATTAACGCCGGGCTCAAAATTGATTGACACATTATTGAGCACCACTTTGCGGTGCCGCTCGATCTTGTAGAACTTGTAGACGTTGTCGAGCTTGATCATGATTCGAGAAGCCGCCCGCGCACAGCCCGTTCGGCAATCAAGCCGATGAACAGTAGCATCGTGGCATAGCCAATCAGATAAGAGCGGCTAAGAAGACCCTCGCCGTATGCGTCGAAATAAGCCGAGCGTAGCCACTCGACACTATGGGCAAGCGGATTGAACCATAACCATTGGCGGACTTGCTCGGGCAAGTTGGTAATCGGTACAATCGCTCCCGAGATGATATAGGCCGAGACTAGCAATATGATTTGTATCGCGACCCAAGCCCGTATGAGCTTGTAAAGAATAGTGGAGATGAATCCGATCGCAAAGCCCAAATAAATTGTCGCTACGATGGCGAGGATTGCATCCGCGTAACGCAGGGGCAAAAAGTCGACGTCGAGAACGAACAGCGCCAGGCAAAACAACGCGACCACCCAGAAGGCGTTGATGATCTCCAGTATCGATCGGGCAATAATGACATCCACCGCTGTGACTGGCGGAAACAGCAGCAACGGCTGGTTTTGCACCAGGCACAGCATGATCATGCGCGCCGGATAAAGGCACAGGATGTACGGCAGGACACCAGTGCCGATGAAAACCGTCACGTTCGTACCAACGGGAGCGATGCGGTGGGCAATGAGATAGCCGATCATGAGAACCAGCAAATGCGACAGTGGCCACATCACCATGATCGTCCAGCCGGTCAGCTTCCGGCCGAAGCGTGTGCGCATGTCGCGCAGGATCAGGGCGCCGATCACCCGCAGCTGCACCTGCAGCGGTCCGGCATGCGCGGGCCGTCCTGAGTCGCGATAAGTGAGATAGGTTTCCGCCATTCCAACCACGATTGTGCCGGCCGCCGAAAACTGCTTAGTCCGCGCCCTGTCGGCCCCGGCAGTATGCCGATACGACACCGCTTAACTATAGCAGAAATTGACGAAAATACATTAATTTTCAAGGGTTAAGCACCTGCCCATGGCCATCCGGACGAACATTCTCCATGCAGTTCCACATCGATGATGACGCAGGCACGGCGATCGCCGGGTGGCTGGTGCCGGATAATCCGGCGGTCGCCCCGACGCTGGTCATCAGCGTGCCGGGCCAGGATCGGCGCACCGTTGAGGCCAATGTGCTGCGAACCGACCTCAAGGAGCTGGGGCTGCACGCGACCGGCATGGCCGGTTTCCTGATCGATGAAACGGTCGTGCCGGGCCTCGCCACCCTTGATGACATCGAGATCCGGGACGCCGCCACTCAATTCCCATTTTCACCGTTTCCGGCCGCAGCGTCACCTGCCCGCAAGCTGTTCCTCTATGCTTTCCACGCGATGCCTCAGACCCAGGTCGAGGCCGCCCTATCCCGGCACTTTTCCCTAGCCTATGCAGCAATCGAACAACATTCGTTCGATACGTTGTTCAGCATCATCAATAATCATTTCGGCAATTCGATCTTCATGACCGGCCGACCGCGCTATTTCCGCTATCGGGAACTGCTCAAGGATCGCGGCTTCCGAACGGCTGCGCTATTGCGAGATCCGTTCGATGAGCTGGCGGAACGGCTGCTCTTTGTGCGCTATGCCTCGAGCGACAAGAGCCCCGATTTCACGGCCAAATATCTGACCGGGCTAGAGTCACTCGTCAGCCTGACCCGCAATTTCGACTTCAGCGAACCGGGCACGATCGGCACGGCTTTCGGCAAGCTGACTGAGAGCCAGCGCGATGTGCTGTTCAATCCCTTGCTTCGGGTCCTTGCCTGCAATCTGGACGAAATTCCGACAGCAAAGCATATCCCCATCGGTCTCGACTATCTCGCCGGCATGGACGCGGTCGGGCTGTTCAGCCATTTCGACGAGTTTCGCCCACTTCTCGCCGAGATCATGGGAATGGATGGTCTTGGCGGCGCGCAGCTCAAAGAGATTTCGTTCGTATCGCGGATCGCCTCGGAATTACGCAAGCTCGAGCCGGTTCGCCGGCTGCTGGCTTTGGATGCTGAACTCTATGCCCGCGCCAAAGACGCCATCCTGCAGGGACTCTCCCGCCAATGACGTCCTTCAATTTCCCATATGGTCGCGGATGGCGGCTAGCAACAGCGCCACCATGCTCCATAGTACAAAGCAGACCGCCATTACTATGAACATCCCGAGCCCGGTCCGGGGATAGAGTGGCAGTTCAGGCAGAGTAGGCTTGACGATCGTCGCCAGATAAAGCTGCTTCTTGTCCTGCTCGGTCCTCGCCTGTTCGAATGCGCTTTGTGCCACTTCGTAGAGTTTTTCGGCGAATTGCGATTCCAGTTGCCGGTTTTCGTAGCCGGCGATCTGGCCAGAAATCGCGTTACCCTGCCCTTCTTTTGTCATCTGATCGCGTAGCGAGCCGATCTGCTTGTCGATGTTGGCGATCCGCGCATCGAGCTGACGGCGCACCGGTGATTCTGCAGCGACCACGCCGAGCAGACTCGCGCGATCATTATCCAGCTTGATCCGCTCGCGCATCAGGCTTGCCACGGTCTCACTCAAAGAGCTGGCATTGGCCACCGGGTCGATCGCGCTATTGGCATTGCGAAATTGCAGCAATGCCTCGCGCGCCTTGCGCACTCTTTCCTGGGCCAGCGTGACTTCCGACCGCGCGCGATCAAGAGCGTCGCGGCGACTGCGCTCGGAAATTTCGTTGACGAGTTGCTCGCTTTTTTCAACGACAAGGCGGGCAAGATTGAGCGCTTCCTGAGGCGAAAATGCCGCGACCTCGAGGGTCACTATGCCGGATTGCGTATCGATCGTGGCTGTGACCTTGCGCTTCCAGTATTTCCAAACCTTCTCCAGCGGCAAATCCGAACGCATTCTGGAGAACCAGTCCGCCTCTGGATGAGCATAGATTTTCGCAATCACGTCCTTGCCGCCGAGATCCTCGATAATGGTTCGGCTGCGGACGTAATCGGTGACGATGAACGCATCCTGCATCGTCGATGCGCCGCTTGTGGTCAACGATGTCAGGAACGACAAGCCACTCAACATCGGCGGCATCTTCGTTTCGGTCCCTCGCCGAACGGAAAACCGGGCCTCGGAAACATATTGGTCCGAAGCTATGACCGACAAATATAACCCGGCGATCAACGTCGGAACGATCACGCACAAGAGAAAAGACAGCCGCAGCGCACCAATACGTTGAGCGGCCTGAGCAATCGTTCGACGACCAGCCCACGCACCAACCTTGCGCCCGCTACGCGCGGCAGGCTTGGTTTCGCCGTCCGATATGACCCGCAGCGGTCTTGGCATATGGAGCATCAGCAGATCTCACGCACCATCGCAGCCAGGCGTCCGGTCGCGACTAAAGACGCCCATAGGGGCATCACGCCAGACCACGGACAAGTCGAGCAGATCATGACGGCTGAATCCCGCCGCTGCGGCAAACATCGCCGACAACTATTTAGCGATGCTGTAGACGGCAGCACCCGACACCACGGGTGCCGTCACCGAGCCAATTACACTGAGAACCTTCTGGACTTCGGTCATTGGCGCGTTCGCGACATAGATAATATCTTTGTCGCGCATCTGGAACGAACGCGCCAGGAAGTAGGAATTGGCATCGCGCAAGGCGAGTCGATAGACGACCGGAACGATCGGCGTCGTGATCTGATTCTTGCGGGATGGATCAAGCTGCGTTGCGATCGACGCGGGTTCGAAGCGCAAGAGGAATACGCCATTGGCGTCGGCGCGGAGATCCTGCAAGCCGCCGGCCCGTGCCAGCGCCTCTTCCAGAGTGATGCCGGCAGCATCGAACGGAACGAGTTCATTGCGGCCGGTGCCACCGAACACCGTGAATCGCTGCGGCTGCTTGATCACGGTGAGAACGTCGCCGGGACGGACATAGACGTTCTCGCGCGCGTCTGCGAGAATGGAATTGAAAGCGACGGTCGCCGTGGTATTGCCGCGCGTCAGCGACACGAATGTTTCATAGGCGGGCGCCTTAATTCCGCCGGCGGTCGCAATCACATCGAGGACGCGATCGCCGACCACGCTGACCGGCGCGAGCATGCCGTTCGTCACCTCACCGGTGATCGTCACGGTCGAGCTGCGCGTTTTCGCCAAGGTGACCACCGCTTGCGGTTCGATGGCTTTGCCCTGCAAATCCTTGACGATGAGGGCTTCGACCTGCGCCGGACGCAAACCGGCAACCTTCAGGCGGCCCGCATAGGGGATTTGAATGGTGCCGTCCTGGGCGATCTCCTGCACGGGGAGCGTGGCCGTGCGCGACCCAGGGGTGGCCTTGTCGAGGCTCGCCGTCGAGAACAGGCCGCCGGCGCTCGCTTCCCAGATGGTCACGCTGATGGAATCACCAACGCCGAGGCGAACATCCGGCGGTTTCTTGCCGGACTTGAACATGCTGAACAGCGACGACTTCGGCCGTCGGCTCAGCACGGAGATCACATGGCCATCGATATCGACGACCATATAGCCGTCGAGGGTCGGAGTATTGGCCGGCGTTTCGTTCTGGACGATTTCGCTGGCGGTCGGGCCGGCCGAGGGCAGTGCCGAGCAGCCGGCCAGCCCGGCGGCGCTCAAAAGCGCCAGCGCGCCGGCCGCGGAGCGCAACCTCGAACGAACCATCAAACGTTGAGAAATACCGCGCAGCTGCAAGAGTCCCACCAACTCGTCGTATCCTTAACCTGTATCGTACAACCCGCTTGCCGAGAAGCCCGCTTCCGTAAATTCTGTCGATCGTTGCGCCTAGATCACAGCCAGACTGGCTTGTTTGGAGAAAAAGCTCGCGGATGACTTGAGTTCGACACCCCTCCCGGTTCGGGCGCAACGTCTATACTTCAAAATACTGCAAGGTCTTAGCCCAATAACAATTTACGATTGTAAATCAAAAGGTTAAACAAACATGATTCGATCGCTCGGTAACGAATGTATCATGGTTACTCTAAGTATAACGATCGTCCAATGGGACGCTCGGCCTCGCAACGGGATTTGACGCAGCGGTGGTCCGGTGAACGAGTTCATTCCTCCTTACCCGCCGCGATTGCCGACCGAGCCTCGGCCGTGGACGCGGCTGCGACTCGCGCGCACCAACACAGTGGCAATATGGGAAGAGAGTGCCTTCACCCTCGATTTCTCACATGAACGGGTGTTCACCCGCACCACGTTCCTCTGCAACAGTCCGGAATCGGTGCAGTTCGCCTTCAATTTGAAAAATGCCAGCTTTGAGCGCAAAGGTCCCCAGACCCGTCACGCTTTGGAGCCCCTGATCGGGGACAGTCTGTTTATTAGCGACGGCGAGACGTGGCGGCAACGCCGGCAAATCGTCGCGCCGATCCTGCATGCGTCGCGCCTCGGTTACTTTGCCAAGGTCATGGTCGAAACCGCCGACGAGCTGCGGGAGAGCTGGGCGGGTCTGTCCGGCGAAGTCGACGTCCTCGAGGAGATGGCGCACCTTGCCGCCGAGATCATTTGTCGCGCCACATTCGGGCGTCAGCTCGGGCGCGACTATACCTGCGAAACGTTTCAAAGTTTCACCGATTATCAGCAAGCGATCAGCCAGATCGATCTGATCTCGTTTCTGGGGCTTCCGGACTGGATGCCGCGCTTCCGCAGCGCCAACGTGCGGCGCGCGCAACGCCGTATCCATCGCGTGCTCGATGCGATGATCGCCGACTATCGATCGCGGCCCGCGACCGAGGAACCCTCGGTGATCAGCCGTCTGCTCGACGCCCGCGGTCCCGACGGCAAACCGCTCGACGAGGTGACACTCCGCAACGAAGCCGCGATGCTGTTCCTCGCGGGACATGAAACCACCGCTAACACCATGGCCTGGGTCTGGTTTCTGCTGTCGCAATGTCCCGACGTCGAAGCGCGGTTGCATGCCGAACTGGACCAGGTGCTCGGCGGTCGCCTGCCGACGCTCGCGGATCTGCGTCAGCTCACCTACACGCAGGCCGTGGTCGAAGAGACGCTGAGGCTTTATCCGCCCTTGCCGATCCTGCCGCGCGAGGTCCTACAAGAGGAAACGTTCAACGGCGTGCGCATCCCCAAGGGCTCCATGGTATTCGTTGTGCCGTGGTTGTTGCACCGCCATCGCCGGCTGTGGGACAAACCGGATCATTTCATTCCGGAGCGGTTTCTTCCCGGCAGCAAGGAGCCGGTGTCGAAATACGCCTTCGTCCCGTTCAGCATCGGCCCGCGCGTCTGCGCCGGCCAATCCTTCGCCCTGACTGAAACGATTCTGTGCGTGGCCACCCTGGCTCAACATTTCCGCCCACGCCTGCGGCCGGGACATGTGGTCGAACCGGTCTGCCGTCTCACGTTGCGGCCGGACGGCGGCCTGCCCATGACGATGGAGCCACGCTCGCCAACGCCGGCGCCGATGCATTGATATGGCAGCGTCTCCAATCCGGTGGCTCCTGGGGGATCGCGACAAGCGGGGCGCGCTGCTTTACTGGATTGTCGACCCTATGGCAGGTCTCTACTTCCACGCCGTCCACCATACGATGCGCGCGTTGCCGACGGACGCCTGCTCGCAGGCAGGCGCGGCGCTGACCCGCCTCACCCGCAAATTCTATCCCGCCAGCGAGAAGCGCGCGCGCCATCTGTGGCGTCAGCATAACCCCACACGCGCGGACAAGGCCTCGACAGACGCGGCGATCGACCGGTTGTGGCGCAATGTCGGCCGAACCATGCACGAATATTCGGTAATCGACCGGCTGTGGGCCGAGGGACGGATCGTGATCGAGGGTCTGCAGCACATGCATGCGGCGCGGGATCGCGGCCAGCCGATCATCGTCACGCCGGTTCATCTTGCCAACTGGGAAGTCGTGCTCGTCGCCGGCATCAACAATGGTTATCATGGCACCGGGATCTATCTGGCTCCCGAGAACCGTTTTTTGCACCGGCTGATCAACGGCGTCCGCAAGCGCTACGGCGCCCGTTTCATCGCTGCCGGGCCGAGCAGCCTGCGCGAGGCCTATCGCGAATTGCGCGCGGGTGGCGGCCCGTTCATCATCTATATCGACGAATTCTTGCGCGAGCGAGTCCAGGCGCCCGCTTTCGGACGCGCGCTTCATCCGGCGAGCAACATCTTCTATGCGGTTCAACTGGCCGAGCGCAGCGGCGCGGCGGTGATCCCGGCTTTTTGCGAACGGCTTGGTGATGCCGCCCGGTTCCGTGTGACTTTCCTGCCGCAGCTGGTCATGTCATCCGCCGCCGACAAGGCGGTACGGGTGCGTGAAAATGCCGAGGCGCTCAACGCCGCGATCGAACCGGTCATTCGTGCCCGGCTCAACCAGTGGTTTTTCGCTCTCGATTACGAGGATGATCCCTCAATCCCGATGCGAAACGGTAAACCGAAACGACCGCGATAATCGGCGACGCAGACCGTCCGGCAAAATACCGTTCAGCCACGTCACCCAGGCAAAAAACACCGGAAAGGAGATCACGGCCTTGTCACGGTCGAGACCGGCCGCGATCAGGTCCGCCGCGCGCTCCGCTGAGACCTTGAACGGTTTCGGCCCGTTCTCGCGCCCCATCATCGGTGTCTCGATATAGCCGGGGCAAATGACGTTAACCCGAATCCCGCGCGCTACGAGCAGCGCGCGCAGCGACAATCCGTAGCTGAGCACCGCCGATTTGCTGGCGCAATAACTCGGCGAATCCGCCAGCGGAATGAAGGCCGCGATCGACGACACGATCGCGATCTGCCCGCGCGCCCGCTTCATCATGCCGTCCAGCACCGGCTGAATGGTGTTCATCGCTCCCAATACGTTGGTCTGCATCAGATCGTAAGCGGCGTCGGGCGGTTCGATAGCGCAGCCGGGTGGTGTTCCTTCCATCACGCCGGCATTGGCAACAACAAGATCGATCGGGTGATCCCGGTCGAAGTCGTGCAACCAGCTTTGCATTGTCGCGCGATCACGGACATCGACCCGACCTGTCACGACTATCGCCCCGCGTTGCCGTGCGTCGTCAGCGATACGGCGGAGCCGTTCGACATTTCGGCCGATCAGGCCGAGCACAATACCGGGCGCCGCATAGCGCAGCGCGAGCGCTGCCCCGATACCGCTGGTCGCGCCGGTGATAACGACGTTACGGGTCATGATACGGCCTTCCAAAGAAGCACCTGAACCGGGCGACCGCACCGACGCCCTAATGATGGCCATCGGGAGCCGTCAGCTTCGGCATCGCCTCGGGCAAAATCGAAAGTTCTTCGTGCAGCACCGACAGCGCCGTGTCCATATCGGCTTGACTATGCATCGACGTCAGGAAGAATCGCAGCCGCGAGGTTTTCGCCGGCACCGCCGGATAGAGAACGGGCTGTACGTTAATCCCGCGCTCGAACATCCGCTGCGAGAGATAAGCGGCGGCGACTGAGTCTCCAACGATGACCGGACAAACGGCGGTCCCCGACGCTGTCCCGGTATTCATCCCGCGCGATTGCGCTCCGGCCTGAAAATAACGGCTGTTGTGCTGCAACCGCTCGACCCGCTCCGGCTCGCGATGCATGATCTCCAGCGCCTTGGCGGCCGAGGCTGCGATCACCGGTGGCATACCGACGCTGTAAACGAAAGCATTGCAGAGCGAGCGGAGATAATCGACCAGCATCGCCGAGCCGGCGATGTAACCGCCGCATCCGGCCAACGTCTTTGACAGAGTCCCCATCCAGATATCCACGTCCCGCGGATCGACGTTGAAGTGCTCGGCGACCCCACCTCCTCGCGCGCCGAGCACGCCGAGGCCATGCGCCTCGTCGACCATCAGCCAGGCCTGGTGGCGGCGCTTGATGTCGATCAGGCGCGGCAGGTCCGGATAGTCACCGTCCATGCTGTAGAGGCCTTCGACGATCACGAGGACGCGATGATACTTCGCCCGGTTGGATGCGAGAATGTCGTCCAGATTGTCGAGGTCGTTGTGAGCAAAGCTGCGGCGGGTGGCGCCGGACAGAACGCTGCCCATCACCACGCTGTTGTGAGACACCGCATCATAGACGATGAGATCTTTTGGACCGACGAGCTGTCCGATCACGCCGAGATTGGTGGCATAACCGCTGACCATGACAACCGCGTCATCGGCCGCGTAATGCTTGGCCAGCCCCTGCTCCAGATCGCGATGGACCTGGCGTTCGCCGGCGACGACGCGGCTCGCCGAACATGACACCCCGAACCGACGGATCGCATCCTGCGCCGCGTTGAGAATCTCGGGATGCCCGTTGAGGCCGAGATAATCGTAGCAGGAGAAATTGATCAGATCCCGATTGCCGATCAGCGTATGGGAACCGGCACGGCCTTCGTGCAGTTTGAAATAAGGATTTTCGAGACCCAGCCGGTTTCCAACCGCCCGCTGGACCCGCAACTCCTCAAACCCCGGCAGCGAACTGAAATCCGTCGGATCGCCATGATCGCGTGATGCCGCCTCCGGCGCGCGGCGCATCGATTTGACGCGCGCCATGAGACGCTGACGAGCGTCTTCGCTCTCGTCGGTCAAGATGCGCGCCCTTCCGGGCGAAGCGTGCTCGCGACGACGATACCCTTCAGCGCTTGAACGGCTTCGGGCGTCACGTCCGCCACATGCCGGCCAGCGATATCCGCGACAGCGGCTTCATCGCGATGTTGATCGAGGTTGACCTGGGCGATGATTTCATCCGACAACGCCGAGACGGTCAGCGTCCCGACCGAATTGACCAGCGAGATATTCAAGCCGAACGCTGCTTCGAGACTCATCACGAGTTCCAGCGTCATCAGCGAGTCGAGCCCGATTTCGCCGAGCGGCCGGACCCTGCTGATGTCTTCCGGACGGGCATGCAGCACCTTGCCGAGATTCCTCACCACCACATCGGATACTTTCCGCCGCACCGCGTCCATGGGCTCCTGCTGCAGCAAGGCTCGCAGATCGACGGCATCGCCGGCCGCATCGGCCGCATCCTGACTGCGGACAAACGATCCATAAGTCGGCGAGCGCAGAATCGGCAATCGCTCCTTGGAGAAATTGCCGTCATTGGGCGAAATGGCCATCGCCGCGATCTCGGTCGCCTTCTGCGGAAGCGCGAGAGCTTGCGCCAGCATGTCGAGGCCTTCACGCGCGCGGATGCCCTTCACCCCGGTCAATTTCTCCAGACTGCTGCGCAGGCGGTCACTCGTCGCAACCACGCCGACGTCCGTGATCGGTCCCCAGCCGACCGCCAAGGCCGGCAGACCCATCTGCCGTCGACGGCGCGCCAGGCCCTCCATATAACCGTTGGCGGCTACATAGTTGGCCTGCCCCGGATTGCCGATCAAGGTCGTCACCGAGGAAAACAGCACGAAGTAGTCGAGCGGAAGCCCCCGTGTGACAAGATCGAGATTGTCGGCACCCTTCACCTTGGGTGACAGAACGCGGCGGAAACGGTCTTCGCTCAAATTCGCCAGGATCGCGTCATCGAGCACCATCGCTGCATGCATGACGCCGACCACTGGCGGCATTGTCGCGTGAATCTTGCGGAACAGCGCTTCAACCGCACGCAAATCGGCGATATCGCACGGGTCCCCCACGACCGTCACGCCGCGCTCGGTCAATTCATGCACCAGAGCTTTCGCGTCAGGGCGGTCCGCGCCTTTCCGCCCCACCAGCACGAGATGCCGGGCGCCTTGATCCGCAAGCCAGCGAGCCACCTCCGCACCAAAACCCCCGAATGCGCCAGTGATGACATGCGTCCCGTCCTTCGGCGCCCACGCGGCTTGTGCCGGTTGCGCCATCGCCGCCGGTGCCGGCTTGACGATGATCTTGCCGATATGACTCGACTGCTGCATCAGGTGGAACGCTTCCGCGACGTTCGATCCGCCGAACACGCTGTACGGCAGCGGTGTAAATGCGCCGCTCTCGAACAGTGCCATTACCTCTTTGAGCAGTGCCTCGCCAATGGTTTCACGGCCGACGACGAGTTGATCGAGATCGACACCGAAATAGCTGAGATTTTTGCGGAACGGCCGCAGGCCGATATGCGTGTTGCTGACGTAATCGCGCTTGCCGAGTTCGACAAACCTCCCGAACGGGCCGAGACACGCGATACTCATTTCCATGGCGTCGCCGGCGAGACTGTTCAAAACGACGTCGACACCGCCCGGCTCGATCTTGCGCACGGACTCGACAAACGCCGTCGAGCGGGAATCAAGCACGTGTGCGACGCCCAATGCTTTCAACAAGCTTCGCTTGGCCGGAGATCCGGCGGTCGCGACGATCCGCGCGCCACGCCACTGGGCGATCTGGATCGCGGCCATACCGACGGCGCCGGCGCCGCCGTGAATGAGAACCGTTTCGCCCCGATCGAGATGCGCAAGCTTGATCAGCGCGTAATAAGCGGTAAGGAACGCGACCGGAATGGTGGCCGCCGCGTCCAGCGGCATACCGTGCGGCACCTTGGCCACGCGCGCCGCCGGGACAACGGTATGCGTTGCGAATGCGGAGGCAGCCAACGCGACGACCGGATCGCCCGGCTTCAAGCCAGTGACGGCGGATCCGACCCGCGCGATACGCCCCGCGCATTCCAGGCCGAGCGTTGGTCCCGTGAAACCGTCTTCGAGCATGTCGTCCGGCAGCAGGGACAACATCCACATCAGGTCGCGGAAATTGAGACCGGTTGCTTCAACGGCAATTTCAACGTCGTGCGGCCCCGGACGAACCCGGCTCATGCTTTCCCAGAGCAACCACTGACCGGCGCCGCTGCGCCGCTGGAGGCGCCCTGCGGCCGGTTCTGGGCGGGCAATGTGCTCGACCACCGACTTCAGGCCTTTGATACGAATGGCTTCGATCTTTGCGCCATCGGTATGAAGTTCGGTTTCCGAGGTTCCCGACCGAATGACATTCTCGATCAGCCTCGCAGCGCTGGCGGGAGATGTGCCGACGGCCACGTTGATCCGCCGGATATCCAGCGTCGGGAATTCATTGGCCAGGGTCCGCGAGAACGACCATGTGCCGGATTCGACAGGATGGACCGGACCGCCATCGATCCCGAGCGCGCCGACGAATATCAGCCACAGCGTCGTCTTGCTGCCGGCAAGTGCCGTCGCCAGCGATTTCAAATCGAGACAGCGGCGCAAGATCGCCGTTTCAGAATCCAGCTTTTCAGACCATGGCGGCGGCGTCAGGATCAGCGTTTGCCCCGCCCGGTCCCGAACATGCTCGAGGTCTGTGACAACGGGGATATCATCGTTGTCGACCTTGAGCTGCCGCAGAATCTCAACGGAAAGCGGCGTCGAAGCCGAGGACCGCATCGACACCATAAACAATGGGCTTTGCGCGTTGCTATCGGCCGATGTTGCCGTGTCGGAGCGCCCAACCGATGCAACGATCAATGACGCGGCATCCGAGCCGCAGCCGACACTAATGGTCTCGACCTCCGCGAAACCGCTCAATGTTGCGCGCCAGCCGGAGGCCGAGCGCAAACGACCCACGGGGCGGTCCCGCCGCTCGTCATCAAACCAGCGCGGGTCCAGGCCGAACACCATATCCCGGAACAGCGAGGGCTCCGCTTCGATCGCGATCAACAGTCCGTTGGTCGCAAGTGCATCGCGCAATGTTCTAATATCGATGTCCTGCCGGTGCAGGCCGTCAACGCTGACGATCGCGTCAAACGCGCCGGCGGCGACGCCTTCGGCATCCGGGACGATCCGGACCGACGCATCTTTGCTCAGCGCCGCCTCGGCCCGGTCGAACGCAAGACGGTCAGGTTCGAGCACAGTCAGATCAACGGCGCGCGACGAGAGCGCCAAACTGTGCGTCAACGGTCCATAGCCGAGCTGTAGAATCCGCAACGAGCGGTCCTTGGGCCAGAAGCCTGGGAGCTTCTGCAAAATAGCCTCGGCCATTCTCCGCCCGGCCTCGGCGAAAACATTTCCGGATTTGTAGAAATCAAGCGCGGATGCGGAAACAATCGAGTCCGGGCTCGAGGCGATCGCGCGCTTCTTTGCGATCTGATCCGACAATCCCGATAAGGCTCCGGCCAGCAACAGCTCCGAACCGCGCTCGGGGTGCTCGGTGGCGAGTAACGTCAAAAGCGCGTCGGCCTTCGGCAGGAGATTGTCGGCCACAATACGCCAGGCACCGTGACGTTCGCTCGCGAGCCCGGCATTCTCCAGATGCACCATCAGATTGACAAGCCATGGCGCAAGGTCTGCCGGGATACGACCGCTCGTGACCAGCTGGTTGGGATCAACAATTCCGTCGTCCGCCAGTGACTGCGCCATCCGATGGCCTTCGGCCATGGCGAAACCGTCGAGCAGATCAGCGTATCCCGACGTCGGCGCATCGTCGGCTCGTTCCACACCCGCGGCCCGCACCGCCTCGACCATATGCCGCGGCGTCACCGGCAATCCGGTCACGCCGATCGTTCGGCCGTCAAGCAGCTTCGGCGCCTCGACAACCGCGATCGCCTCCACATGCGCCATATGCCGGACCGGGACGGCCTGACAGCGCACGCCGTCGAGCACGGCAAGAACATCATTATTGCGATCGACGATCCAATACGTGGCCGAGATCGCGCGGTACGTCTTGCTATGGATTTCCACAACCGCCCGCGCCGGCGTGCCGTTCGGCTGATAGATCGCGGCCCGATCGATCCGGACCGGGATATAAGCAACGCCCCGCTCTTTTGCCTGCACATCAGGAAGCACGGCGAAAATGCCGTGCGAGCAGCAATCGGTCCGGATCGGATCAAGGACGAACGGTGATTCGTTGGATGTTGAATCGAGACAGACATCGATCACATCGCCGGCATGGACATGCATCGCCCTGACCAGCTGGAACCCAGGACCGTAATGCAGGCCGGCATCCGACGCGATGCGGTAAACATCGGCCCGCGTGAGATCGCGAACGCGATCTCCGAGCGGCGGCAACGCACCTGCGGGCGCGCGGTTTCCGTGCTGCATCTTGCCGCGGCAATGGTGCATCCATGCCGCATGCGAGAGGCGCGGCCGGCTGAAAATCTCGACCACGTTTGAGCCGGGCGATACCCGGGTCATGATTTCGCGAACCTCACCTTTGGTGAGATCAAGCGCCTTCATGATCTCGAAATTCGTGATCGCGACCTGTTCGGACTTCAGCCACTCGCGAGCCACGGCGAATGCAATTTCCAGGAACGCCGTGCCCGGAAACAGAACCTGCTCGCCGACCTTGTGATCCTGCAGCGCCGGATGGATCGCCGTGTCGATATTGGCATGCCACTCAAGAGAATCCGACGAATGGCGCATGCCGGCAAACGGATGCCGGATCGGCTCGATGCCGACCGCTTCCACCGTATGTTCAAACCGAAATTCACGTTGCTGCCAGGGATAGGATGGCAGCTTGATCGCAGGCCCGGGATCGGCACCGACCATTTGCTCGATATCGATGGCGGCGCCGGTAACCAACGCCTTTGCGACAACGCGGTCGAACGGATCACTGCCCTCGTCCCTGCGATCGAGCGTCGCCTGAGCTGCAACGGCCGTCACCTCGCCGTCGAGAGTGTCGGTGATATGTTTGATCAGCGTCGGTCGCGCGCCGATATCCAGGAAGAAGCGCGCACCGAGGGCGGCCGCCGTGCGCAATCCATCGACGAGTCTGACCGGTTCCCGGACATTGCGCCACCAATAGGCACCATCCAGACCTTCGCCCGCTTCTACCTGACCGGTCACCGTCGACACGAACGACGTATGTCCGGCGTGGCCACGGATATCCTTCAGATCGGCAATCAAATCCTGCTGGATCGGTGCCAACAAGCCGGTGTGGAACGGATAATCGAGATCGAGGTCGACCATGGCGACGCCGGGATTGGCCGTCGCCAGCGCCGCAAGTTTATCGGCTGGCCCAGCGAGCGTCAGGCTGCGCGGGCTGTTGAAAGCCGCGATCTCGACCTCCGGCATAGTTTGCAACATCTCGCGCACGGTCTCCGCGCTCGAGCGCAATGTGACCATGCGGCCGAAGCCACGCGTACGCTCCTGATGATGACTGCGGATATAAACGAGCCGGATCGCTGTTTCGAGATCGAGAATACCAGCCGCCTCAGCCGCAGCAATCTCGCCCACGCTGTGTCCAAGGACGGCAACAGGCCTGATCCCGCGTGATGTCAGAACAGCGGTGATCGCGCTCTGGATTGCAAAAATGAGAGGTTGGGCGACGCTCGTGAGCGACAGTTTCTCGGCAAGGTCCTCGCTGAAGAGAATATCTCGCAGCGACCAGCCACCCAAAGGGGCAAATAGTTCGCCTACCCGATCAAAGTGCTTGCGGAATACCGCGTTATTCCTATGAGCCGCCTGCCCCATACCGATCCACTGGCTGCCGTTTCCGGCATAGACGAAGGCAATTGGAAGATTCCGGCCAACGGCGTTTCCGACGGCAAGATTGGGGTCGTCCCCATCAGCCGCGAAAGCACGCAGCGCCCGCACGATCTCCTTGCTGTCGGATGACGTCACTACCAGACGATGGGACATGTGCTCGCGCCGATGCGCCGCCGCACTGGCTATCGTCGAAACATCGTGTTTGGACAACCCATCGACTTTGTCAGCGTAGCTTTGGGCGAGAGACACCAACGCTGGCGCCGTTTCGGCCGAAATCACAAATGGTGCCGCGTTAGGGATTGGCGCGCCCGGCGGTGCCGCGCTCTTCCCGCCGGCGACCACCGCATGCGCATTGGTGCCGCCGAACCCGAAGGAATTGACGCCGGCAAGCGTTCCGACATCCCCGCGCAGCGATACGGCTTCCCGGCAGACCTTGAGATTGAGTTCGTCGAACGCGATGTTCGGATTGAGTTCGTCGCAATGGAGCGACGGCGGCAGCACACCATGATTGAGCGCCATCACGGACTTGATCAGACCAGCGATGCCGGCACCGGGTTCGAGATGACCGATATTGGTTTTGACCGAGCCGATCGGGAGCGGCTTTGAACGACGCTGACCCAAGCCACGGCCGAGCGCCGTCGCCTCGATCGGATCGCCCGCCGCAGTACCCGTCCCGTGCGCTTCGACGAACGCCAGACGATCGGGGTCGACGCCATCCGCTCCATAAATGCGCTCAAGCAGCGCATGTTGCGCCTCGAGCGACGGCAGCGAAATGCCGCCGGTACGACCATCGGAATTGACGTCGGTCGCCAGGACGAAGCCATGGATCGGATTGCGCGCAGCCTGCGCCTGCGCCAGCCGCCGTAGAATGACAATGCCGCCGCCCTCCGCGCGGACAAAGCCATCCGCCTTGCTGGAGAACGCCTGGCACAACCCTGTCGGCGACAGCATCGAGGCTTGCGAGAAAGCGATGAACGAAGACGGGCTGGTGATGACGTTGGTACCGCCGACGATCGCGGTATCGATGCGGCCCGACCGCAACGCCTCAACCGCCTGATGCAGCGCCACCAACGACGACGAGCACGCGGTGTCCACCGTGACGCTCGGCCCGCGCAGATCGAAAATGTAGGAAATGCGATTAGCGAGAATGGCAAGCGCCGTGCCCGTGGCGAAATGCGAATCCGCGATCGCCTGGTCGGTCACAAACGTATGGGCATAATCGATCTGCGACGCGCCGACATAGACGCCGACGTCCTTCCCCGCAATGGTCGAGGGGCGAATGCCGGCGTCCTCGAACGCTTCCCAGGTCAGTTGCAGCAGCAGCCGCTGCTGCGGGTCCATCTGGATCGCCTCACGCGGCGAAATGCCGAACACGCCGGGGTCGAAGTGCCAGACATTGTCGAGCACGCCCGCGGCCCAGCTATAGCTCCGGCCCCGCTCCTGCCGGCGCGGATGACCAAAGCGTGCGAGGGAAAAACGGTCGCCCGGAACGCGCGTGACGGAGCAGCGTCCGCGCGCCATCAAATCCCAGAATTCGCCTGTGCTATTGGCGCCCGGAAAACGGCAAGCCCATCCCACGATGGCGATGTCGTCGTTGATGTGATGCAGATCGCCCAAAATGCCCACCAAGCTGCAGCCACTATGGCGCAAACATCAACCGCATAAATAACTTATAACCTGACTCGCCAATTAGTTGTATCGGCATCCGAAAGTTAAGATGGATTCGCTCTTAGCAAAAATATCAGAAACATCAGAACTTTACCTGAGCCCTGAAGGGAGTATTTAAATACCGTCCACTGCTTGGGTCGAGTGTAGCAATGTAACGTGACATTCCGATCGGCCGCAGAATCCCTCCGACACACGGAAGACGGGGGTCAGAAGACCCGCCGCCGGATCAGCTCGGCCACCACCTGGTCGGCGAGCGTCGCGGCGCTGTCGTGGGCGGTGTCGAGCGTCAATTCGGCATTCTCCGGGCGTTCATAGGGCTGGTCGACGCCAGTGAAATTCTTGATCTCGCCGGCCAGCGCCCGGCGATAAAGTCCCTTCGGGTCACGGGCGATGCAGGCATCAAGGTCAGCATCGACGAAAACCTCGATGAATTCGCCTTCTGGCAACAGCTCGCGCACCATCCGCCGTTCGGCGCGGAACGGCGAGATAAACGAACACAGCACGACCAGACCAGCCTCGGTCATCAGCTTCGCCACCTCGCCGATACGGCGGATATTCTCGACGCGCTCGCCGGCGGTGAAGCCGAGATCCTTGTTGAGACCGTGGCGGATATTATCGCCATCCAGAAGCGTCGTGTGCACCCCGCGCGCGTGCAGGCTCGCCTCCACCAGATTGGCGATCGTCGATTTGCCGGCGCCGGACAGTCCGGTGAACCACAGCACCACCGGCTTGTGCGTCATCAGCCGGGAGCGTTCTGCCTTCGTCACCGTGATCGGCTGATAGTGGATATTCGTCGCGCGGCGCAGCGCGAAATCGATCATGCCGGCGGCAACGGTTTCATTGCTGTAGCGATCGATCAGGATGAAAGCGCCGGTCGTGCGATTGTCGGCATAGGCGTCGAACGGGATGGGTCGCGCCAGCGAGAGATTGGCCACACCAATCTCGTTCATCGCTAAAGTCTTGGCGGCGAGCTTGTCGAGATTCTCGACGTCGATACGGTGTTTCAGCTCGGTAACGCTCGCCGTCATCGTCACATGATTGATCTTCATCAGATAGGAGCGGCCGGGCAGCAACGGCTCCGATGACATCCAGACGAGATGCGCGGCGAATTGGTCGGCAACCGGCGGACGATGATCGGGCGCGGCGAGCATGTCACCGCGCGCGATATCGATTTCGCTTGCGAGCGTCACCGTCACCGCCGCTCCCGCGCCGGCGCGCTCAACGGTGCCCTGCGGACCCAGCACGTCCTTAATCCGGCTCGTCTGCCCCGACGGCAGGACGACAACAGGATCGCCCGGCGCGACCGCACCGGCCGCGACCGTTCCGGCAAAGCCGCGGAAATCGGCGCTCGGCCGGTTCACCCATTGCACGGGCATCCGGAACGGCTGGGC
The DNA here is from genome assembly GCA_026125985.1 of Bradyrhizobium sp. Classification (GTDB taxonomy): domain Bacteria; phylum Pseudomonadota; class Alphaproteobacteria; order Rhizobiales; family Xanthobacteraceae; genus Bradyrhizobium. The sequence goes on along the minus strand of JAHCKB010000002.1, from coordinate 5,278 downwards.
AGCACGGTCATCATCGATCTCGACCGTCTCCAGATAAGCCATCAGCGGCGGGCCACCGTACCAGGGCGTCCGAGAACTCGGCGACAACACGTTGTCGCCGAAGCGCGCGGCCAGCGGGATCGGCCTGATGTCCTTGAATCCGAACGCCGCCGCGAACGCGGTGAATTCGGCAACGACCCGATCAAAAACATTCTGACGGAAGTCGACCAAGTCAATCTTGTTGATCGCCAGCACCACATAGCGAATGCCGAGCAGACTCGCGATCATCGCGTGCCGTCGCGTCTGCGGCATCAGCCCTTTCGACGCATCGACCAGGATCACGGCGAGATCGCTGTTCGATGCCCCGGTCGCCATGTTGCGCGTATATTGTTCATGACCCGGCGCATCGGCGACGATGAAATGGCGGCGCGGTGTCGCGAAATAACGATAGGCGACATCGATGGTGATGCCCTGCTCGCGCTCGGCCTCGAGGCCATCGAGCAGAAGCGCAAAATCGATATCCTCGCCGGTCGTGCCGTGCTTGCGAGAATCGCTTTGCAGCGCGGTCATGTGATCATCGAAGATCAGACCCTGTTCGTAGAGCAGTCGTCCGATCAGCGTCGACTTTCCGTCATCAACGGAACCACAGGTGAGAAAGCGAAGCACCGGCCGCGATGTTTCGGAAGACGAAGGCTTGGTCATCAGAAATAACCCTCGCGCTTTTTCTTCTCCATCGAACCGCTCTCGTCGTGATCGATCAGCCGTCCCTGTCGCTCCGATGTGCGCGACTGTCGCATTTCATCAACGATTGCATCGAGCGTGGCGGACTCGGAGCGGATCGCACCGGTCAATGGATAACAACCGAGGGTGCGGAAGCGCACCATCATCTCGCGCGGTTGCTCGCCCGCCCGCAATGGCAGCCGGTCATCGTCGACCATGATCAACGCGCCGTCGCGCTCCACCACCGGGCGGGGCTTCGCGAAATAGAGCGGCACCACTGGAATGGCTTCGGCCGCCACGTAGTCCCAGACGTCGAGTTCGGTCCAGTTCGACAGCGGAAACACCCGCATCGATTCTCCAGCCTTAAGACAGGTGTTGAACACACTCCACAATTCCGGCCGCTGCGAGCGCGGGTCCCAGCCATGGGTCTGCGTCCGGTGCGAAAAGATGCGCTCCTTGGCGCGGCTCTTTTCCTCGTCACGGCGCGCGCCACCGAAGGCCGCGTCGAACCGGCCCTTGTCGAGCGCCTGGCGCAGCGCCTCGGTCTTCATCACCTGGGTGTGGATCGAGGCGCCGGAGGCCACCGGCGAAACGCCGCGCCTGACGCCGTCCTCATTGGTATAGACCTGCAGATCGACACCAAGGCGTTTCGCCGTCTCGTCGCGAAACGCGATCATCTCGCGGAATTTCCAGGTGGTGTCGACATGCAGCAGCGGGAACGGCAGCTTCGAGGGCGCGAAAGCCTTCAGCGCGAGATGCAGCATCACGCTGGAATCTTTGCCGATGGAATAGAGCATCACCGGATTGGCGAACTCGGCCTCGGCCTCACGGATGATTTCAATCGCCTGCGCCTCCAGCGCGGCGAGACGGACATTGTGCTGGCGCCAGTTCATCGGCTCAAAAATACCACCTGTGATCTGGCGACTGGTTACGCTGCGCCTATTACCGGTGCAATCCCTCGGACACCGGCGTTTCCGTCGCAGAATGCCCTGAAAAACCCCTAACCGCAGCCTTTTGTCGGATTTCGCTGCGGCGCCGGCGGTGGCACCCTTTCCGACATAAAACAGACCTCCCTACAGCCGCCCTTTCGGATCGCGCCATGGACCTCACCTCTTCGATCGCCAGCACCATACTTGCCAGCGAAGCCGATGCCATCGTCGCTGGCGACCGCGAAGGGCTGATCAGGTTCTGGAATCCGGGGGCCGAGCGTATCTTCGGCTACACGGCAGCGGAAGCGAGCGGGCAATCGCTCGATCTGATCATCCCGGAACGGTTGCGGAAAGCGCACTGGGATGGCTGGCACAAGGTGATGCAAACCGGACGAAGCCGTTACGCGGGGAGCGATCTCCTGTCCGTGCCGGCGATCCGCAAGGACGGCGAGCGGATTTCCGTCGCCTTCACCATCGCGCCGGTGCACGTGGATGGGAAAATCACCCTGCTCGTCGCCGTCATGCGCGACGTCACGCGAGAGTTCAACGAACTGAAGGCGCTCCGTCTGAAGCTCTCCCAGACGGTGGAAACACGGTAGCGGATAAGCTAAGTAACGAATCCGCCAAATAAGCATTTAATATATCTATTGAATTTTATATTGTCGATCGCCCTCGACAACCAATAATTCGGCGTAATTCCTGTGAGTTTTCCGTCTGTCCACAATTTCCGGCGCACGTTATGGAAGCAAGTCATCTAAGAATGCCGGCTGCCATGCCCTCGGAAGAACAACTCCTCGAACGTCACAATGTCGGTGTATTCGGCCCGCTCGAGCCGGCCGCCTTGGCATGGCTGGCGCCGCGCATCCCGCTCTGGATGACGCCGGACATGCTCACCGCGATCGGCGTTCTCGGCGCGGTGATGGTGTTCTTCGGCTACGCATTGAGCGCCCATGAGCCGCATTTCCTGTGGCTCGCAAGCCTCGGCCTCGCCGTCAACTGGTTCGGGGATTCGCTCGACGGGTCGCTGGCGCGCCACAGGCGGATCGAGCGGCACCGTTACGGCTTCTATCTCGACAATGCGGTGGACGTGGCGCAGCAGATCCTCACCGCCGTCGGCTTCGCGCTCTCGGGCTGGATCCGGCCGGACCTCTGCTATCTGGCGCTGGCCTCGTTCTTCGCCATGTCGATCCTGACGCTGCTGCGTGCCCGCGCCTTCTCCACTTATCAGGTCACTTATGCCGGGTTCGGACCGACCGAACTGCGGGTCGCCTTCATCATCCTGAATGCCGTCATCATTTTTGTCCCGCCCACGCCGTTCGCGCTGGCGGGATGGATCGTCACCTATGCCGACCTGCTGTCGCTCTTGTGGTCGATCTCCATGCTGACCACCTTCACGATTCTGATGGTGCGGGACATCGCCCGTCTCTCGGCCGAAGATCCGACGCCGCCCGCGCCGCGGTAGGTTTTCTATCCGAGCGCGGGCCGCAGGAAATAAAGCGACAGCGCCGGATGGAAATACGGATCGTCGCGAATGACCTGCGCCCAGCGCGCATCGAAATAGGCACGCTCGCGCGCATAGACCGTATAGCCGTTGGTCTTGAAACCCCGGCTCGCCGATTCATGATGGATCAGCCGGGCCCGCGGCGTCAGCACATGCACGAAGCCGCGCTCCGACAGCCGCAGGCACAGGTCGATGTCATTGAGCTCGACCGGAAGATTGACGTCGTCAAATCCGCCAACTGCCTCAAACTTCTTCCGTTCGATGGCGATGCACGCCGCGGTCACGGCGCCGACCTCGCGCTCGCCGGTTAACTGGCCGAGATATCCCCGCGTCGCGACAGGTTCGCTGTGATAAATGTGGCCTGCGTCGCCGCCAAGCCCGAGCACGACCCCTGCGTGCTGGATCTTCCCGTTCGGAAATTCGAGCAGTGCGCCGACCATGCCGGTCTGTGGCCGCAACGTGGGCTTCACCAGCGCCCGCAGCCAGTCGGCCGACAGCATCTCCACATCATTGTTGAGAAAGACGATCACATCCGACGGCTGCGATCGCGCGCCGTCGTTGGACAGCGCCGAAAAATTGAACGGACCGGGACGGCGCAGCACCGTGAAACGCGCATCCGCCTGCAGGGACTCCAGCAGCGCCAGCGCGTCAGGCTCCCGTGAATCGTTGTCGACGATGACACAGTGGAAATCCGGATAATCGGTTTTTTCGCGCAAACCTTGCACACACCGACTCAGGAGGGAGCAGCGATCCCGCGTCGGCACGACGATCAGAACGCGTGGCCATGAGGATGGATCAGCCAGCGGTTCTGGCGGCCGGACCGCTGAATACGCCGCCGGCGCATCGGCAGGCGAGAGACCGCAAAGCAAAGGGCGTCGCAGATGCGACACCGCACCCGCTGGCAACGCCATGGCGATGCGCCCGCTTTCACCACGCGGGTTTTGCCACAGCGCAGACAAGAGCCCGTCTGCTCCCTCCTCCGGCGCTTTCAGGAAAATCGCATCGCCCAGATATCCGACCACCTGCTCGAACAACGGACTCCAGTCCGGTTTCAGGATCGGCGCATGCAGCCTACCGCGCTCGTCGACAGCGTCTTCATCGCCATAGATCAGCCGCGCATCCGGATGGCGCGCCGCGTGCTCCATGAGACAGGCAAGCGCGTGATCCGGAAACCGCGCAAAATGCGGTGGGACCGAAAGCCAATCGCCAGCGGCGATGTCTGGCACGATATCCGCGACATCAGCGACCGTGCGGCAACGCGGCTCGTTCTCCACAAGCTCGGTGACGAAGGCCGGCACGCCGCCATCTCGCGGCCTGACGAGATAGAGCACCCAGCGCGCATAGGCTTGCTGCTGCAATGAGATGACGAGCGCGCGGATATCCCGCTCCTCAGCAGCACCGAGCGCCGACAATAAGCGGATCGTGGGGCCTGTTGCCCAGTCGAAACGCGGCGCATCGATCCCTGTGGGGTCGAAATCCCGCGACCGCGACCGCAGCCAGCGATGATAATCGGACAACGGCGTCGCCGTGCCTGCGAAACGCAAGGCCTGGCGTGCTTCAAGGCGTGCATTGAGCAGCCGCGCGATCACCGCCCCTGCGGTCCATTTCCAGGCTTGAAACAAACCTCGCCAGAATAACCGCGACGGTGAAACAGATTCGACGCTCTCCAGCGTGAAATCGAACCGTCCAGTGCGTGTCACCGGAGAGACCGACACCGCCATGGTGTTCGGCGGCACGCGCCCGATCCATTCGCCACCACCAGCGAAAGCGCCTGTCATGGCGTCGTGGAAAACCTCGCCGCTGCGGGTCGTGAACCGCAGCAACGGCCGCACCGGATCGTCGAAAAAGCTGCTGCGATAGCGGACCCGCACCCATGTCCGTGTCGTGAACGGCGCGACGGGATTAACAGCGAGCCAAGCCGGCGTCGCTACCGCCGTCATCCGTCCTTGGCGGACCTCGATCCCCTGCTCCGGGACAAGCGTGAACGGGTCTACCATTCAGACACGGCGCCACTGCTGCGGGGACAAAAAGGGAGAAATTGAATCACACGGACAACCTCAAATTAACGCTTTTCTCACCTGTCAGGTATCCGGTTACGCAGCTTTTACCCGCCCGGCGCGATGGTGCCGGCGTTATGACCGACGCGCCA
>JAHCKB010000199.1 GCA_026125985.1 Bradyrhizobium sp. | reverse complement strand
GGTCAGCGTGGTGATGGTCATCGGCGACTCGCCTTGGCCGTAGATCTGCGCCAGCTTGTTGCCGAACAGGGCCATCGCCCGCTTGCAGTCTTCCACGTACATGGGGCCGCCGCCGTAGACGATGGTCTTGAGGTTGCCGGTATCGGCCGCGCCGGCGCCGCCGAAATCCACCAGCCGATGCACCATGGTCGGTGCCGCGAAGAAAGCGGCTCCGCGATGAACGGAGATCAGATCGAAGATTTCGCCGGGATCGAACCCGCCGCTGGCCGGGATCACCTGTTTCGCCGCCGCCGCCACGTGCGGCAGAATGTACATGCCGGAACCGTGCGACATGGGCGCCGGGTGCAGGATGCAGTCATCGGCCGCGATCTGGTCCACATCGGCGAAGTAGCTCAACGTCATGGCGAGAAGGTTGCGATGGCTGAGCATGGCGCCCTTCGGCGGACCGGTGGTTCCCGAGGTGTAGACGAAAATGCAGGTGTCGTCGGGTTTGCCCTGCGAGATGAGCCGGTCGAGGGCGACGTTCGCCTCGGGCTGCTCGCGGACATACTGGCGGCCGCTTTCGCAGAGCTGGGCGAACGATCGCAGCTGCGGCTGCCGGTAGTTGCGCAGTCCCTTCATGTCGATGCAGACGATCGCCTCGAGGGCAGGCAGGCCATCGCCATTGGCCATGGCGTCGAGCACCTTGTCGGTCTGCTCCTGGTCACCGGTGACAACGACGCGGGATCCGGAGTGACGGACGATGTATTGCAGTTCGGGCCAGGGGTTGGTGGGGTAAATGCCGACGGCAATGGCGCCGATCATCTGAGCGCCGAGATCGGCATAGAACCATTCGGGTGTGTTCTCCCCGGCGATGGCAACGCGGTCGCCGGGCTTGATGCCGAGCGACATCAGGCCGAAGGCGACGGCCCGCGCCGACTCGTAATAGTGGCTCCAGGAATAGGGATTCCAGATGCCGTAGTCCTTTTCGCGCAACGCTAGCTTGTCGCCGTGCAGTGCAGCGCGGGCGCGAAGCAGTTGCGGAACGGTGATGTTGGCCTCGCGCAGCGCCGCGTGCAGTGAAGCGGCATCGCCGACGGGAGCGGCCTGTGCGGCAACATCCTCCGATAGAGATTGCGCCGTGCGCATCGTATCGGCAATCGACATCAAGCGCTTGCCTTCGTATTTGCTTCGGCGCGGTGTCCGCCGAGATAGGCTTCCGTCACGGCCGGATCGCGCCGGATTTGGGCGGGGGTTCCCTCCGCGATCTTGCGACCGAAGTTGAGGACGTGGATGCGGTCCGAGATGTCCATGACGATGCGCATCTCATGTTCGATCATCAGCACCGTGATGCCCAGCTCATCGCGGATATCGAGCACGAAGCGGGCGATGTCCTCGGTTTCCTCCTGGTTCATGCCGGAAACCATCTCATCAAGCAGCAGCAACCTCGGTTTGCAGGCCAGCGCGCGGGCGAGCTCGACGCGCTTCTGCTGCCCGTAGGACAATGTTCCGACGATCGCGTCGCGGATCTGCTCGATCTCGAGGAATTCGATGATGTGTTCGACCTCCTGGCGCGCGGCGATTTCCTCGCGTCGGGTGCGTCCGAAGAACAGGGCCGCTTCAAGGACACCGGAGCGCAGATGGGCGTGACGTCCGGTCAGGATGTTCTCCACCACCGAGCCATGTTTGAACAAGGCGAGGTTCTGGAAGGTGCGGCCGATGCCGGCGGCGGCGAATTTCCAGGGCGAGACCGTGGTCATGTCGATGCCGTCGAACAGGATGCGGCCGCTGCTCGGCCGCAGCACGCCGGAGATCATGTTGAAGAGCGTGGTCTTGCCGGCGCCGTTCGGGCCGATCACGCTGCAGATTTCGCCCGCCGTCACGTCGAGGCTGACGTCCGCCACGGCCTGAAGGCCGCCGAAGCGCTTGCTGAGCTGGTCCACCTGCAACAGCGCCGTCATGACAGCCACCTCTTGCGCCGCTTGTAGTGCTTGACGTCGCGCAGGCTTTTGCGGCCGGAAGAGGAGACGCCAAGATAGAATTCCTGGACGTCTTCATTGGCCGTGAGTTTGCTCGCCGTGCCGTCGAGCACGACGCGGCCGGTCTCGAGAATGTAGCCGTAGTCCGCGATGTCGAGCGCGCGTTGTGCATTCTGCTCTACCAGCAGCACCGTCATCTTCAATTCCGTGCGCAGCCGCACGATGACCTCGTAGATGCGATCGATGATGAGGGGGGCAAGACCCAATGACGGCTCGTCCAGCGCGAGCAGGACCGGGTCGGTCATCAGGGCACGGCCGATCGCCAGCATCTGCTGCTCGCCGCCGGACATGTAGCCTGCGATCTGGTCCCGCCGTTCGAACAGGCGGGGAAACATCGCAAAGACCTTGTCGCGCCGCTCCCGGGTTTCGGCCTTGCTTCGCGTATAGCCGCCCATCAGGAGGTTTTCGTCGATGGTCAATGCCGGAAACACGCGACGGCCTTCGGGCACCTGAACCACGCCGCGGCGAACCAGTTCGTCGGGCGTAAGATGCTGCACTTCCTGCCCCCGGAAGCTGATGGAGCCGCTCTCCACCTCGCCTTCTTCGGTGTAGAGGATGCCGGACATTGCCTTCAGCAGCGTGGATTTTCCGGCGCCGTTGGAGCCCAACAGGGCGACGATGCTGCCTTCCGGTACTCCGATGCTAACGTCGCGAACAGCCTCGATGGCGTTGTCGTAGACGACGCGGATGTTGCGGAATTCGAGCAGATATTGCCCGCCCGCTGCTTTCGCATCTTCTCGCATCGTCGTCATGCCGGTTCAGCTCGCAAGCGGCGCGCGCGACCGCGTCGCAAGTATCGTATCGGTCACGAGCTTCGCGGTCTCGGCGCAGGCCTGCGTGCCGCCATTGCCGTACTGCTTGACGGCATCGCCGACGCACCAGAGGCCTTCGATGCCGGTCTGGATCGGCAGGTCGTAGCCCGCGCAGCTGCGTTGCGCCGGCCAGTCGTCGCGCATCACGCGGATCGAGAGGATCCTCGCCTTGTCAAAATTGGAGAACTGTTCGCGCAGATCCTGCAACGCCAGCTCGGTTTCGGCCTGCGAATCGAAATCGCCGAGCGCGGGAACCGGCACCGCGTAGGCGACGTAGAGATTCCAGCCGGGCGGCGCCAGTTCCGGGCAGGTGGCGGTGAGGTTGGCCATGTTACAGAGTCGACGGGTGCGCCCGAAGGTGATGATCCCCGGATGGGTCATCAACGGCTCGGTGCTGGCGATGTTGATCACGATGTTCGCGGCCGGGCGCAGGTCGTTCTTTACCCGCAGGACATAGGGCGGAGGGAAGGCGGCCTCACCGGCGAGCGCAACGGTCGCTTTCGGACCGGCATTGCTGATGACGAGATCGGTATCGATCCTGACTTCCTGGCCCTGGCGCATTACGGTAACGCCTTCGGCCTTGCCGTCGCGGACGTGAATCTTCGACGCCGGGGTCGAGAGCCATATCTCCCCGTTGCGCTGGATGGCGGAAGCAAGCGCGTTCCAGACCCCGATCGTGCCCTCCGGACAAAAGCCGAAACGTTTGAAGGCGCCCTTGCCGGTAAAGTAGGTTAGAAACGCTCGCGCCGGCAGTTCGTTTGCGTTGCAGGCGAAGATCGCCGCGCAGAGATTGCGGAAGATCGCGTGCACCGTGGCGTTGCTCGTGTAGCTCTTGAGCCAGTCTTCGGTCGACTGACGGCCGTCTGGCAGATTGCCGGACCTAGCATCGGCGAACTTTTCCAGGATGCGAGCGGCTTGCTTGGTGAGTTGTCCGAGCAGCAGCGACCAGCCGCCCCGGCTGACGTCGACCATCTTCCCGTCGATGAAGAAGGATGCCGCGGGTTCCGGTGTACGGATATCGAGTGGCGCGCCCACGGTGCGGCATGTTTCCTCGAACACTCCGCCGAATTCGATGGCGATTGCGCCGATATTTACCTTGAAGCCGTCGATCTCCTCGGTCGAAGCCCGTCCGCCGATCCGATCATGGTCGTCCAGGACAAGCGTACGCAGACCGCCATGGGCCAAACGTGCTGCGGCGCAAAGTCCTCCAGCGCCCGCGCCGATCACGACGGCATCTACCCGTTGCTGGGTCACCGCAATTCCTCCCCGAGAGCGGCCGGTTCGATCCGACGGCTGGCGTATTGATTGAGGGTAAGTTATTATAATCCGACCGGCCGTTCAAATTATTTTTTCGAAGGTTTCTCTGCCGGCTCGGAAGAGCCTCCCGTTTTGCGGGAACTCAACCAGCGATCAGTACCGGGGCGGTATGATAATGAGATATGCGATGGAGATTCGGTTGCCGACGAGACGGCGGCCGATTGCGGGAGGCTGCCCATGGCGCGGACGCGCTCCGAGAACTATGACGATATCCAGCAGGGCATCCTGAGCACGGCCTGCGCGCTCTTCGCGCGCCAGGGTTACATGCGCGCCTCGATCGCTGATCTCGCCGACGCCTGCCGCATTTCCCGCGGCGCGCTTTACCATTACTTCGACTCCAAGGAAGCGATCCTTTTCGCGATCCTTGATGCGCACATTCGCAGGATGATCGCTGATGTCGAGAAGGCAATGGCAAGCCAGCCGGGCAGCCTCGACCGCTTTCGCTCGGCCATTCGCGCCATCGTCGAACTCAACGCGCGGTCATCCGACGAGCAGCGCGTGATCCTGAACGAGTTGCCGTCTCTGGGCGAGGCCGAGCAGAGGACGATCAAGGCGCTGCAACGCAGGCTGGTCGACACCATTGCAGGTCTGCTTGTCAGCCTCGACAGGGAGGGGAAGATCGTCAAGCGTTCGAAGAAGGTCTACACCATGATGCTCTTCGGCATGCTCAACTTCAGCCACACCTGGTACGATCCCAAGGGCGATATAGGACCGCAGGAGTTCGCCGATATGGTGGTGGACTTGTTTCTGTACGGCTTCGCTGCGCCTGCCGCCAAGGGTGCACTGGCCCGGAGACAGCACGCCTGAGTTCAAAATAGTGCGCATCAGAGCGGACGCCGTCCGGTCTGAGAAATTTGTTCGTCACCCTTGCGCTTCGTCGGGGAGTGGCGGGATGGCTGTGCGTTGTTGCAGCGGCTAAACTAGGTTTGCGGCGGCATGGAGCACTCTGATCCTCAGCCTGCCAGTACAGGAAAAAATCGTTCGGGGGGACTCTCCATGGGAACGGCGCGATGAGGGCAGGTGAGGCTTCCCATGCCGAGCTGACGATGGGGGAATTGCGGAATCTGCGGCGCCTTGCCGGGCTCATGGTGCCGGCCGACGCCGAGTACGGCGTTCCCGGTGCCGACGACGAGGCCATCTTTGCGGACATCGGCCGCTCCCTTGGCCGCGATGCGCCAGCCGTCCGCACTGCACTTACGATGTTGCAGGAGATTGCCGGCGACGACTTCTGCGGTCTGGATACAGAAAAGGCGGAAGCGGCCGCGATGGTTCTGCTCGGCCGCGATGACCCGGCCGTGACCGCGCTCGGGCGGGCCGTACTGCAATGCTACTATCGGGACGACCGTGTGCTGCGCAGCCTCGGCATTGAGCCCCTGGCGCCGTTTCCGAAGGGCCGCGCGCTGGAACAGGGCGACTGGTCTCTGCTCGAGGCCGTGCGCGGACGACCGCCGATGTGGCGCGACGATCGCGGCGGGGGAGGCGCGACATGATCGAATCGGCGAATCCAAACGCGGACCGGCCAACCGATGACCTCGTCGACGTTCTCATCATCGGCGCCGGCGCCTCCGGCGCAGTCGTAGCCTCGAGCCTGGCCGAGACGCGGATGAAAATCCTCTGTCTCGAGCAGGGCGACTGGGTCAAGCCGGGCGAATTTCCGGCGAACGGTCGCGACTGGGAAGCCCGCCGCTATACCGATTTCGATCTCAGCCCCAATCGCCGCGGGCGCGACACAGACTATCCGGTCAACGATGACAACTCGATCATGAAGGTTGCCAACTTCAACGGCGTTGGCGGCGGCACCATCCTTTTCACGGCGCACTATCCGCGCATGCACCCGTCCGACTTCCGCGTTCGAACGCTGGACGGCGTCGCGGATGACTGGCCGATCGACTATTGGACGCTCGAGCCGTACTTCGCCGAGAACGATCGCATTACCGGGGTGGCCGGATTGGCCGGCGACCCCGCCTATCCACCCCACGAGCCGACCCTGCCGCCGGTTCCGCTGGGGAAGACCGGTACCCGCTACGCGCAAGCGATGAACCAGCTCGGCTGGCACTGGTGGCCATCGGACATTTCGCTCGCCACCACCGAGTACAACGGGCGCGCCAAATGCATCAACCTCGGTCACTGCACGCCCGGCTGCGCGCAAGGGGCGAAGGCGAGCGTCGATATCACCTACTGGCCGCAGGCGCTTCGCGCGCGCGTGGAGTTGCGTACCCGCTGCCGCGTACGCGAGATCACCACCAATCCGAACGGCATGGCGTCCGGGGTGATCTACTACGACCCGCACGGCGTGGAGCGGTTCCAGCCGGCGGAAATGGTGATCCTGGCCGCCAACGGAATTGGGACACCCCGGCTGCTCTTGAATTCGGCGTCGACCCGCTTCCCTGACGGCCTGGCCAATTCCTCGGGTCTCGTCGGCAAGAACCTGATGCTGCACCCCTGGCCGCAAGTGCTCGGTTACGTCGAGGATGAGCTCGACGGTGATCGTGCTCCGCAGACGGTGATGTGGAGCAAGCAGTTTTACGAGACGGATCCGTCGCGGGATTTTGTACGAGGCTACACGCTGCAGTTCTCCCGCGGGACCGGGCCGGTGAACGAAGCCATCACCAGCATGATGTACGGTCGTCTTCCATGGGGCAGGGATCATCACCGCATCTATCGTGAGCTGATTTATCGTCGCTTGCAGATCGGCGTGGCCTGCGAGGACCTGCCGGAAGAGCACAACCGCGTCAGCCTGGATCCGGTCCTGAAGGATAGCCACGGCATTCCCGCTCCCAGGATCGACTACACGGTGAGTGAGAATACCCGGCGCATGATGGAACATGGCGTCGCGCGTGCTTCGGAAATTCTTGCCGTCGCGGGCGCAAAGTACATCGGATGGTCTCGCACGCTCCTGAACAGTCCGGGTCATCTCCTGGGTACCGCTCGCATGGGACTGGACCCTGCGCGTTCCGTCGTCAACCAATGGGGACGCAGCCACGACGTAAAGAACCTTTTCATCGTGGACGGCAGCATCTGGGTCACCTCCGGCGGCGTAAACCCCACCTCCACCATCCAGGCCCTGGCGCTTTACATCGCAGACAACATCAAGAATCGTCTGGCGACGCTGTTCGACTGAACTGCTCGTTACCAGCGTGAATTTATGCCGAGAGAGGATCGAATGACCACATTGAAGCGACGCAGGATCGGTACGACGAATCTCGAAGTCACCGAACTCGGCCTCGGCGGCGCCCCGATGGGTGGCTTCCGCGCGACGATTTCGGACAACGAAGCGAGGATGTTGACTCACGCCGCCTACGACGGGGGAGTGCGCTACTTCGACACGTCCCCGTTCTACGGCTACGGCCGTAGCGAACTCCGTATGGGCGCTGCGCTGCGCGAGAAACCCCGGCAGGAATTCCTGCTGTCGACCAAGGTCGGTCGCGTCATGCACGCCATGATGCCCGGCGAGAAACCTCCGGCCGGATTCCGAGAAAACGGCCTGCCGGGCTTCGCGCCGGTATACGACTACACCTATGACGGCGTCATGCGTTCGCTCGAGCAGTCGCATCTCAGGCTCGGACTCGCACGTATCGACATCGCCCTGATCCACGATGTCGATTTCTGGACGATCAAGGATCGCGCCATCCTCGAGGAACGCTTCAAGACGGTAATGGACTCAGGCTTCAAGGCGCTTGATGAGCTGCGAAAGGCCGGCATTGTCGGCGCCATAGGTGTCGGCATCAACGAAGCTGACACCAGCCTGCGCTTTATTCAGGCCGGCAATTTCGACTGCATGCTGCTGGCCGGCCGCTACACGCTGCTCGAACAGGGGGGCCTCGAGGCATTCCTGCCGGAATGCGTAAAACGGAACGTTTCGGTCATTCTGGGCGGTCCGTATAATTCCGGCATCCTCACCGGAGGTGTGAAGCCGGGCGCGACCCATGACTATGTCGCAGCGCCCTCGCATCTGATCGAGAAGGCGCAGAAGATCGAGACGGTCTGTCAACGTCACGGAGTGGAGCTCGGCGCGGCTGCCCTGCAGTTTCCGTTGTTCCATTCGGCCGTCTGCTCCGTCATCCCGGGAGCGTTGAGCGCCGACGAAGTGAGGCAGAATATCGGCCGGTTGTCGGTGAAGATCCCGGTCGAACTCTGGAGCGAGCTCAAGCGCGAAAAGCTGCTCGATCCCGGTGCGCCAACGCCGAATTGATCCCGTTGGTTTTTGTGTAGGCTGCTCAACCCGGTTGCTGCGGAGCCGGCTCGGATTCGACGACAACAACCAGGGCATTTCGGTCGACGGTGTCGCCCGGCTTGAAATGCACGGCCGTTACGATTCCGTCCACCTTGCTGGCAATCCGCAGTTCCATCTTCATCGATTCCATGACAACGGCGGCATCGCCCGTCTTGATGTGATCGCCGCGGGCAACATTGACTTTCAGGACGACGCCCGTCAGCGGAGCCCGCAGCTCACCGCTGATTTCCGCGGCCGCGCTGATGTAGTTCAGATAGGGGATCGCGGTCATGGTGCAGGTGCCACGCGGGCTCTGCACGAAGATGACATTGTCCTTCTGCCGGATGCGCACGATTTCGCGA
>JAHCKB010000198.1 GCA_026125985.1 Bradyrhizobium sp. | reverse complement strand
ACTAACCAGCGTGCGCGACTAGTCTAATGACTAGTCGTTCTCAGGAATTTTATGCTGGACCTGATAATATTATGGCGGTTCTGTGGATATATCTACGCACAGGCACTAGAATCGCTCAATGGAGTTGTTGGTAGCACTGATGCAGACCCCACCACTCGATCCTGATGCCGCCGACTCAGCTCCGGATGATCCGGTGCTCACGAGCTACGATGAACAGCATCTGGTGACGTATTGGCGTCTTCTCGATGCGGAGGCCGACGGCGCCGACTGGAGGGAAGTTGCTCGGATCGTGTTGCATATCGATCCGGATCACGAACCGGCGCGCGCTCGCAATGCGTTTGATAGTCATTTGGCGCGCGCAAGGTGGATGGCAGACCACGGCTATCGCGATTTGCTTCGCGGCGGCGCGATCAAGTAGCAGTAATTTTCGTCTGGAATCTGCAGTCGAGAACAAATTTCTCCCGCTAACGCGTGATCGCCTGCGCGCATCACGCAATGCACAATTGGTGACTTCCACAACAACCCAAGGCTTCATAGACATTGCGTCGCTATCGCCTTACGGCAGGGGATCAAAGCAATGTCCGAGTTCGACTGGCGCTCGCCGGGCGCGTATCAGCGCGCCATCAAGTCGGGAGAGGTCGCGGATTTCGCGTGGGAGTCACTCCGGCGGAGTCCCAACTATCGAATTGCCTACCGCGACGCTCGATCGAAGGAGGGGCAGGTGACTTCTGAATTTCGAAGGAGATGGGGCGTCTGCTTTCGCGCATGACCCACACGGGTCCTTTGACGAACAGACAATTTTTTGGGCGCCCGAGGCCCTGCCTACGGTGGTGCCGGTTGTCCGGAGCGCGTCTGTCTCGCACGCCGCCGGCCCGATGCTGCCGCTTGCCGAGCTGGCATCGGGCAGCATCAGACACGCGCCGGACGGTTGGCATGCCGTGTTACGCATTCAGGGAGCCCAACATCATTTGTGGTTGAAAGAGGCACCGCAGCTGGGTGTCTCTTACGCAGCCGAACTGCCGTTCGATCCGGATTTTGAGATCCGCGCGCATTCCTCACATCGGCTGTGGCGCGCCATCAACGGCCGTCCGCCAGGGCCTCCCTTTCATCAGCTCTCGGCACAGCGGCGCGAACGACTAGCCTTGGCTCTGCGCGCCCTCGATGGGCGCATGGATGGTGCCTCTTATCGGGCGATCGCCGAGGTATTGTTCGGCCGAAAGCGCATACCTGAGCGCGCCTGGAAGACTCATGAGCTGCGCAGCCGGACCATCCGCCTGGTGCAGGCCGGCTTGGCGCTGATGCGCGGCGGCTATCGCGCATTGCTCCGTCCACCACATCGCAAGGAATAGGGCAGGGGTACCGAAAATCATCTCCCCATCTTCGGCATCCCCCTAAGCACTTCTACTCCGCCATCGTCTCCCTCGACGCGCGATCCAACTCGTTCGCGCGCCAGACGACCACGGAGTCTCTCAAATGCCTGACCCGAACGCCGGCTTGCCGCCGCGATACCTGCGCACGCCGGAAGCAGCACGCTTTCTCGGTCTGTCCGGACGAACCCTGGAAAAGCACCGAACCTATGGCACGGGGCCGACCTACCGGAAGCTCGGCGGTCGGGTCGTCTATGCCCTCGATGATCTGAAAGCTTGGGTTGACCGCGGTACCAAGACATCGACCAGCGACCCTGGCAACGACACGGTCTTGCCAGCCAAGCGGCACGCGCCGATTCCCTATGCGGGCAAGGAGCGGCGCTGACTATGTCGGACGGCAACTCCTCTGTACACAGACGGCGTCGCTCGGAGCGCGATCAGCTCGATCTGTTTCGTGCGCTGCCGGGTGATCTGGCGCCGCGCGATGCACAAGACCTGATGGCCTATCCGTTCTTCTCGCTGGCGAAGTCCAAGCGAAGTGCACCAATCGACTTCAGAGCCGGCACGGTCACCATTCGTGTCGAAGCCGTGCCGGAACATGGCATGGCGACAATCTGGGATGCGGACGTCTTGATCTGGGCCGCTTCGCAAATCGTCGAGGCCCGTGATGCCGGCCTAAAGACATCGCGGCTGATGGCCGCCACGCCCTACGAGATCCTGACCTTCGTCGGTCGCGGCACCAGCGCGCGCGATTACGATCGCCTCAAGGCTGCACTCGACCGGCTGCAATCGACGACCGTCATGACGTCGATCCGACAACCGACGGAACGTCGGCGGCATCGCTTCTCCTGGATCAACGAGTGGAAAGAGACATCTGACGCCCACGGCCATCCGCGTGGACTGGAACTGATCTTGCCCGATTGGTTCTACACGGGCGTTCTCGACGAGGCGCTCGTGTTGACCATCGATCGTGCGTATTTCGACCTGACCGGCGGACTCGAGCGCTGGCTCTATCGCCTTGTCCGCAAGCACGGCGGCCACCAGCATGGCGGCTGGAGTTTTGATGTCGTGCACCTGCACGCCAAGTCAGGCAGCCTGTCGCCGCTCAAACATTTTGCCTACGACCTGCGCCAGATCGTGCGCTGCCAGACTTTGCCGGGCTATCGGCTCGCTATCACACAAGACCCAAATCGCGCAGAACGATTGAATTTCGTACCCGTCCCTGTCAACCCGCTGACGCAGCGACTGCGCAAGCGTGGCCTCGCCTCACCAGCGGGGGATAAGCTGTGAACTCGATCGTGCTATCAGGGACCAGAACCCTCGTGCCATCGAGGACCCGATCCACGTGCTATCGGGGACGGAAATCAGAGCTAACGCTCTGCTGCGCCAAGATTTTCCGCGCCCGTAACTTTACTAACCTGGAATCCTTCGGATTCCTTCTAACGGATCTGCGCCTGTTGACTGCGAATGTTAGCAGGAATGCGCTTTGGCCGTGCCGGCCCGTGAACGGCTCACCACAACCGGTCTGCCCTAACCGAGGCATTGTCTTCGACGCGCCGGCGACAGCGCGGCCGCTGGCACGTCCCACAAATCTCTCTCAACAATGCGGAGCGGTCAGGTGAGCGATCTCACAACCGTTGAGCTCTTGTGGCTCGAGAAGCGGATCGAGAACCGAATTCGGTTCGGCAAGCCCGTATCGGAAAAGATCATCGACCGTCACCGGCGCGTTCTCTCATTCACGCCAGGCAGCATCTTCGCCTTTGTGCGTTGGACCTCAAATGACTTCGGGACCGTGCTGTCTCGCATCGACATTTTGCGCGCGCCGATGCCTGGCCAATGCTATTCGACCGTGCCTTGGGTCAGCCCCGGTGGCGAAAGTCTGCTGCGATTATCTGGCTGGCCAAAGGTCGAGCGCGTTCTCCAGTTGATCGACGCGGTGGAGGTGCTTGGCATCCATCCCGCCGAAGCAGCCCCCGAGTATTGGCACCACGTTCACAACCGTCTGTCAGTCAACGAAGCGCCTCGAATCTACACCGCCGGGCGTCACCGGGCGTGGCTCCAGCGGCGACGGGTGGCATTCTGATGCAACGGCTGGCGATCATTCTTGCCATGTGTGGCGCCACAACTCTCGCGCTGTGGCCGGTCGAGAACACCTCACCGTGGTACATCTGGAACGCGTCGGAGAGCGTGCCGATCGGTCTGTATCGCTTGCAAGACGTCGGAAGATTGGATGTCACCCGGCTCGTGGCCGTTCGGCCACCCGAGCCGTTGGCGACCTTCCTCGACCTTAACGGCTATTTGCCGAACGGTCTTCCGATGCTCAAGCGTGTGCTGGCACTGCCAGGACAAACCGTCTGCAGAACCGGACCCACGATCGTGGTGGACAGCATCGAGATGGGCCAGGCACGCGATCGCGATCAACGCGGCCGGCCACTGCCGGTCTGGCAGGGCTGCCGCATCCTTGGTGCCGACGAAATCTTTGTCATGAACTGGCAGTCGGCGGACTCTTTTGACGGGCGATATTTCGGCCCCATTCCTGCATCTTCCGTTATCGGCCGAGCGATCCCGGTGTGGACTGACAGAGAATGAACATGCTCGGTATTAGCAGTCGAACTGCAACTATTCTGCTCGATTCTTTGCACCGCCAACGCGTAGGCTTCTGCAATGAGTCCTCGCGCAGCAGTCGGCACGCGTGTTGTTGTGGCTCCGCGCAATGCTGACCAACCCAATCGCAGTTCGTCGCGTGCTGTCGGATCTTTTCGTGGGTTCCAGACTAACTGGGAGAGACCAGGGGCGGGTCAACGGAGGAGTGCGATATTAACGTGCTGATGGCATACGGGCGATGCCTTCGGCCCGCGCTCTACTCGTCGCTTCGCTCCTCACCGAGCCACCCTACGGGTGTCTCGGCCCTTCGGGTAACGATCGCTATCGCAAGCGCTCGCTTCGCTCGCAAAAGCGGGGCGCTTCGCAAGTCAACTGCCAAGTCGCGGCGGCTCTTTCGCAATGAATCGGCCACCAGCCGACGTTTCGGGCAGGCGCTATTGGAGGATCCACCGCAATGACCCGAACTGCATTTTGTCGCAAATCGCCGCGAGTACCGACAGTCTGTTGGCTTGGAAGTTGGGCCCTGGGAACCAGCGACCGAGGAGGGCAGGATAAAAGCCGCAAGGTGCGGCCGGTCGGTCGGTTGGGAAATGTCAGCAATCTCAATCATGCTCCGAACATTGCGAAGGACCGGCGCAACTTGCGAGTTTCGCCATGGCGCTGTTCTTGCTCGGTTTTCGACACCTTGCGGCGGGCAAGATGAGCCGCAACGACGATTTCCGCATCCGTCCAGGCCGTATCCGTTCGACGCGCGCGCCCAAGGCAAAATCGTTTCTCGCGCAGGCCCTCAGAGCCGCGCAGAAGGCAGGCGGTCTCTCACACGGCGGAGTTACTAGGAGTGGGTCCTTCGGGCGCGGCCGTGCGGCGAGCGTTGCCGCGGCACGGCTCCTCAACAACCGCGCCCGGGGCGCCATGGTCAAGGCACGTGTCGTACGCCGGACGCGGTCGCCTGGCGCACTGCGGGCTCATATCGGTTATCTCAAACGGGACGGTGTCGCGCGCGATGGATCGCCCGGCAAACTCTTCGATGCTGCCGGGGATGATGCAGACGGCCGGGCTTTCGCGGAACGCTGCGATGGCGACCGGCATCATTTCCGGTTCATCGTCTCGCCGGATGATGCCGCCGAACTAGAGAGCCTGCGGAGCTTTACTCGCGAGCTCATGGATCAGGCCTCGCGCGATCTCGGCACGCGGCTCGACTGGGTCGCCGTCGATCACTGGAACACCGAGCATCCTCACATCCACATTCTTATGCGCGGCCGCGCGGACGACGGTTCCGACCTTGTCATCAGCCGGGACTACATCGGGTCCGGCTTTCGGGCGCGCGCAGGTGACCTCGTGACCCGTGAGCTCGGCCCGCGATCAGAGCTTGAGATGCGGCGCGGTCTCGAGGCAGAGGTCACGAGCGAACGCTGGACGCGGCTCGATCGGGTGCTTGCCCGGGAAGCGGGCAGGGCAGAAGGGGTGGTCGATCTTCGCCCCGAACGTGACGCGGGGCGCGATCCGCTGCGGGAGATCCGGATTGGTCGGATGCGGACCCTTGAGCGGCTCGGACTCGCTGAGCCGGCCGGGCCCGCGCGCTGGGTTCTGGCGCCGGATGCCGAACAGCGCTTGCGCGCACTTGGGGAACGCGGCGATATCATCAAGCGGCTGCACAGGAGCCTGGCCAGGGATGGTACATCTCGCGCGCCGTCGTCCTGGGCGATCGAGGGCGAAGGCCATGGCGGACCCGTGATCGGCCGTCTCATCGCCCGCGGGCTGGATGACGAGTTAAGGGGAACAGCGTTTGCCGTGGTGGACGGGATCGACGGGCGTGTGCATCATCTGAAGCTCCCCGACATCGATACAGCCGGCGACGGTCCGATCGGGGGCATTGTGGAGCTCCGTCGTTTTGAGGATGCGAGGGGCCGGCCGCGGATCGCGCTTGCCGTCCGCTCCGACCTCAACCTCGACCAACAGGTAGTGGCCGAAGGGGCGACCTGGCTCGATCGGCGCCTCGTTGCCCGCGAACCTGCCGATCTCTCGCGAGCCGGTTTCGGTGCCGAGGTCCGCCGCGCGCTTGATCGTCGGATTGATGCGCTGGCGGAACGGGGCCTCGTGCGCCGGGACGGAGACAAGGTCATCATCGGCCGCAATCTTATCAGTACCCTGCGTACCCGCGAGCTCGATTCAGCGGGTGAGCGTTTGGCTGAAGAAACGGGGCTGGCGCATATGCCCGCCGAGGCAGGCGAGCCCATTTCGGGGATTTATCGCCGACGGCTGTCGCTTGCCTCCGGCCGCTTTGCCATGATCGACAATGGCCTGGGCTTCCAGCTTGTACCATGGATACCGTCCCTTGAGCGCGAACTTGGCAGGCAAGTAAGCGGCATCGCCGGTCCCGGCGGCGTCGACTGGAGCTTTGGACGCAAGCGCGATCTTTCCCTCTGACCCGCCGATCTCTGCGCTGCGGCGCGCGCGACCGCGACACCAGAGATATGGTCGTTGCGTGGGTGCACAGGGCGAGCGCTTCTGGGCCTATGTCCGCGACCAAGATACTCTGGGGGCAGCTGTTCCTTGTCTCGATCGTCGTGCTCGCCTTTGTTTGGACGGCGACCGAGTGGACGGCCTGGCGTCTCGCCTACCAACCGCAGCTCGGACCTGCCTGGTTCATGGTCGGGCGCTGGCCGATCTATCAGCCGCTTGCTTTCTTCATCTGGTGGTTCCAGTTCGACGCCTACGCGCCAAAAATATTCATCGAGGGGGCCTGCATCGCCGCAAGCGGCGGGTTCGCCGCTATCGGCATCGCGATCATGCTGTCGGTCTGGCGGGCAAAGGAAGCTCAGCAGGTGACCACATACGGCTCGGCGCGCTGGGCCGACGCACGTGAGGTCAGGCGGGCGGGCCTTCTGGGGACCGACGGCGTCGTGCTCGGCCGCTTTGATGGCCGATATCTCCGGCACGACGGCCCTGAGCATGTCCTTTGCTTTGCTCCTACCCGTTCGGGTAAGGGCGTCGGCTTGGTCATTCCGACTCTTCTTACTTGGCCGAACTCCACCATCGTTCACGACATCAAGGGCGAGAATTTCCAGCTCACCTCGGGCTGGCGCGCGCGCTTTGGGCCCGTGCTTCTGTTCGACCCCACCAACCAGGCAAGCGCGGCCTATAACCCTCTCCTCGAGATCCGCAAAGGCGACTGTGAGGTACGGGACGCCCAAAATATCGCAGACATCCTCGTCGATCCCGAAGGCGCGCTCGAGCGCCGCAATCATTGGGAGAAGACCAGCCATTCTTTGCTGGTTGGCGCGATTTTGCATGTCCTTTACGCTGAAGCCGACAAGACGCTCGCCGGCGTCGCCAACTTCCTGTCTGACCCGTCACGCCCGATCGAGACGACGCTGAATGCGATGTTGGCGACGCCGCACCTCGGAGAGCGCGTTCATCCCGTGGTGGCTTCGGCATCGCGCGAGCTCCTCAACAAGAGCGAGAATGAACGCTCAGGTGTTTTGTCAACCACGATGAGTTTCCTGGGGCTCTATCGCGATCCCGTCGTCGCCAAGGTCACGGGACGGAGCGACTGGCGCATCCGCGATCTCGTTGACGGACCCCGGCCCATCTCGCTCTTTCTTGTCGTCCCGCCATCCGACATCGCCCGCACAAAACCCCTGATGCGGCTTGTGCTTAATCAGATCGGACGGCGATTGACCGAGAGCCTGGACACCGATCGGCGACGACAGAAGCTGCTTCTGATGCTCGACGAGTTTGCAGCGCTCGGACGGTTGGATTTTTTTGAGAGCCAGCTTGCCTTCATGGCAGGCTATGGCATTCGCAGCTTTCTGATCACCCAGAGCCTGAACCAGCTCGAACGCGCCTACGGGCCGAACCACGCTATCCTCGACAACTGCCACATCCGGGTCGCTTTTTCGACCAACGATGAGCGCACCGCCAAACGCGTGTCGGACGCCCTTGGAACCGCGACCGAGATGCGCGCGATGAAGAACTATGCCGGGCATCGCTTAAGCCCTTGGCTTGGGCACCTCATGGTCAGCCGCCAGGAAACATCGCGGCCGCTGCTTACACCGGGGGAAGTCATGCAGCTCTCACCTAACGAGGCGATTGTAATGGTCTCGGGGGTGCACCCCGTGCGCGCCAGCAAGGTCCGATACTATGAGGATACGCAGCTAAAGCGCCGGGTCTTGAATCCATCCCGCGCCAATCCGGTCGCCCTGGTCGCGCAGGCAGACGATTGGTCAGGCCGTCCGCAAATCCCGCCCTCTGCCGAACTCCTCGCGAAGGTGACGCGGAGGTCCCGTGATCCTAACGGTGGCATTCGCCGTGAGCCCGAACTGCCGCAACACGAGGATGTCGTCATTGGGGTACCGCTGGCTGAGAACGAGTTCGATGCCGCGCCGGATGATGGTGACGCCGATGCCGTGCAGGCGAGGGCTCTGAGCCGTTCGATGCAGGGCATCGCACGTTCCGTCACCATCGACCCCGACGATCCGATGGATCTCTAGGCTAGTGAGCATGAAAAAAGTCCAGCTCAGCATCTACCTCGATCCAGAGACGCTCGCTGGCCTGGAGGCCTTCGCAAAGCGTCACAGCAAGCCCAAGTCGCTGGTCGCCGAGGCTGCCATCGCCTCCTTCCTTTCGCCCGACGAATCCGACCGAAGGGAGGCCGCGATCGCCAAGCGGCTAGACCGGATCGTGCGCGTGCTCGAACGGCTCGAACGAAACGATACCGTCACGCTGGAGACGATCGCGCTGTTCATCCGCTTCTGGCTAACG
>JAHCKB010000197.1 GCA_026125985.1 Bradyrhizobium sp. | reverse complement strand
GCCGGTCCTGATGCTGCAAAACTGTATGCCGATCACTGCGCGCGATGCCACGGCGCCGACCGGCTCGGCCAGCTTGGCCCCGCCTTGCTGCCGGAAAGCCTCGGACGCCTGACCGGCGCCCGGGCCGTCTCGGTGATCGTGAACGGCAGGGCGGCCACGCAGATGCCGGGCTTTGCCGGAACGCTCAGTAATGAGGAGATCACCGCGCTCGCCGCCTATATCGCCACGCCGCTGGCTGCGGTGCCCGCGTGGGGCGCCGACGAAATTTCCGCCAGCCGCATCATCCACGCCTCGGCGCCGGCGCTGGACCGGCCGCGCTTCCAGGCCGATCCGAAGAACCTGTTCGTGGTGGTCGAGGCGGGCGACCACCACGCCACCATTCTCGACGGCGACCGGTTCGAGCCGCTGACGCGTTTTCCGACGCGCTTTGCCCTGCACGGCGGTCCGAAATTCTCGCCGGACGGGCGCTATGTCTTCTTCATGTCGCGCGACGGCTGGGTCAGCAAATACGATCTGTGGACGCTGACCATGCTCGCCGAGGTACGTGCCGGCATCAACTCCCGCAATATCGCGATCTCGCGCGACGGCAAGCACATTGCGGTCGCCAACTATCTGCCGCACACGCTGGTGATGCTTTCGGCCGAGGACCTCTCGGTCGAGAAGATCTTCGACGTCAAGGACAAGAAGGGCAATCCTTCGCGCGTCTCGGCGGTGTACCAGGCCCGACCCCGCGACAGCTTCATCGCGGCGCTCAAGGACGTGCCGGAGATATGGGAGATCGCCACCGACCCGAATGCGCCGCCGGTCTATTCCGGATTCGTGCATTCACACGAGAAGGGCATGGTCGAGGCGCTGCCGTCGTCGCAGGGCCTGTTCGCATTGCGGCGGATCGAGACGCCGCAGCCGTTGGACGATTTCTTCTTCGACCCGCCATATCGCAACCTGATTGGATCGGCGCGCGAGGGCAAGGCTGTCGTGGTCAACCTCGTGGTCGGGCGCGACATCAAGCAGCTCGACATGCCCGGCCTGCCGCATCTCGGCTCCGGAATCTCCTGGACCTGGCAGGGCCGGCCCGTCATGGCGACGCCGCTGCTGAAGGCGGGGAAAGTCAACGTGCTCGACATGCAGGACTGGTCGCTGGTCAAGACGATCGACACGCCCGGCCCCGGTTTCTTCATGCGCAGCCACGAGAATTCGCCCTACGCCTGGACCGACAGCATGATGGGTGGCAGGAAGGACACGCTTTCGATCATCGACAAGCGAACGCTGGAAATCGTCCGCAGCGTGACGCCCGAACCGGGCAAGACCGCCGCCCATGTCGAGTTCGACAAGGCCGGCCGGCATGTGCTGGTGTCGGTGTGGGAGGACAAGGGAGCGCTGGTGGTGTATGACGCCATGACGTTTGCGGAGGTCAAGCGGATTCCCATGTCGAAGCCGTCGGGCAAGTACAACGTATGGAACAAGATCAATTTCTCCGACGGGACCAGTCATTGACCGCAGACGCGGGCGCGACGACAGCGCTCCTGATCGCCGCGCACGGCGAAAGGCAGCCGGGCGCGACCAATGAGGGGGTCGCGCGAGTAGCGCGCGCGGTCCGCGCCGATGATGTCGTGTCCGAAGTCGCGGTCGGATTCATCAATGGCGTGCCGACGGTTGCAGATGGACTGGCCGGACTGGCGGCGCGCAGGGTCATCGTCTATCCACTGTTTGCCGCAAATGGATATTTCACCAGGGATCGCCTGGTGCAACTGATCGACGAGGCCACGGGAGAGGCCCGCGAGATCGAGATGCTTGCGCCGCTCGGCCTCGATCCTGGTCTTCCCGAACTGGTCGTCGAAATCATCGAACGGGTCGCGCGCGAGAACGGCTATCTACCTGCGGCTTCGACGGCTGTTCTGCTGGCGCATGGTTCGCGGCGCAATCCGGCTTCGCGCGAGGCGACCGAATTGATGGCGAGGAAGGTTGGCGAACGCGCGATCTGCCGCGATGTGGCCGTGGCATTTCTGGAAGAGCCGCCGGATCTCGAGGAAGCGATGCGGTCAATCGAAGGCCCGGCGATCGTTGTCGGCATGTTTTCCGGCGATGGCCTGCATGGCGCCAGGGATGCGCCGCACCTGATCGCGAAGCTCGGGCGGTCGGATGTCGTCTATGCGGGTGTGATCGGTAACGCCCCGGGGATTGCTGACTTGATCAGCCGCTCGGTTCACGCTGCGTTGAACCGTCGCTGACCAACTCAGCACTTGCCGCAAGGAAAGGTGTCGTGTCCACCATTCCATGGTGCGGTGCGATTTGGCTGCGCCAGCGAACGGCAGGAGCGCTGCGATATTCCGCCGCCTGCACTTCGCTCGCGACCCGAATGCCGCCGGCTTTGGCGAACGCCGTCCCTTTGTTGGCGGGACGTGACCGCGGCCGCGCCGACGATCGTGGCAACTGCGGATTCGTTCATTCGTTGCGGGCGACGAACTGCGCAAACAGCGCCGCGGACCGAAGGCTGGCGCCTTGAATTCGGTCAAGTTGCAGGCATCGCCTGTCTGATATGCATCAGGTCAAGAACGATAAATGCGGAGGAATACCATGGGTGCATTGCAACGCTATGCCGTGGCCGCGGTTGTCGGCCTCATCGCGCTGTCGGCCGTCGAAAACCGGGCATTCGCTCAAATCAAGATCGGCTCCGTGCTGTCGGTGACCGGGCCGGCATCGTTTCTCGGCGACCCCGAGAAGCGAACGCTGGAGATCTATGTCGATGAGATCAACGCCAAGGGCGGCGTGAATGGGCAGAAGCTGCAGCTCGTCGTCTATGACGACGCGGGCAGTGCCGATAACGCTCGCACCTTCGCCACCCGCCTGGTGGAAGAGGACAAGGTTGTCGCGATGGTCGGCGGCAGCACCACCGGCACAACCATGGCCATGATGCAGATCTTCGAAGAGGCCAAGATCCCGTTCATTTCACTCGCGGGTGCAATTCAGATCATCGAGCCCGTCCGCAGATGGGTTTTCAAGACTCCGCATACCGACAAGATGGCCTGCGAGAAGATTTTCGCTGATCTCAAGAAGCGCGGGCTGAAAACCATCGCACTGATTTCGGGAACGGATGCATTCGGGAAGTCGATGCGCGGCCAGTGCGTCGCGGTGGCGCCGAAGGCAGGGATCACTGTTGCCATCGAGGAGAACTACGGGCCGCGCGACAGCGACATGACGCCGCAATTGACCAACATCCGCAACAAGGCCGGGGTGCAGGCGGTGGTCAATCCCGGCTTTGGCCAGGGACCTGCGATCGTGACCCGCAATTTTCGGCAACTTGGCATTACGTTGCCGCTTTACCAGAGCCACGGCGTCGCCTCCAAGCAGTTCATCGAACTGGCGGGACCGGCCGCCGAAGGAGTGCGGCTCCCCGCAGCAGCACTTCTCATCGCCGACAAGCTACCGAGCGGCGACAAGCAGAAGCCCGTCGTCGAGAATTATTCCCGCACCTACCAGACCAAGACTGGGCAGGCAGTATCCACCTTTGGCGGCCACGCCTATGACGGTTTCATGATTCTGGTCGAGGCGATGCAGCGGGCGAAGAGCGCTGACTCGAGCCAGATTCGCGACGAGATCGAACGAACCAAGGGATATGTCGGAACCGGCGGCATCGTGAACATGTCGGCGACCGACCACATGGGGCTCGACCTTTCGGCGTTCAAGATTCTCGAAATCAAGGGAGGCGACTGGACGCTGGTTCCTGATACCTGAGGCGAGGAACGGCGGGCCGCCCCGGCCCGCCGGCATCTCGTCGCTGCGATTGAACCCCGGCCGTATGAGGCCTTAGGCGATGGCTGAGCTGCTGCAATTCATCTCGTCGGGTCTGACCGTCGGAGCGATCTATGCGCTGGTCGCCCTTGGCTTTACGCTGATCTACAAGGCTTCCGACATCATCAATTTCGCTCAGGGCGAATTCGTCATGCTGGGCGGAATGACGACGGTGTTCGTGGCGATGGCCGGCGTGCCGCTGCCGCTGGCCGCACTCATCGCCGTCGTCGCGACCACTGCGACGGGGCTGGCGCTGCACCGCTTTGCGATTGAGCCAGCACGCGGAGCAAGTCCGGTCGTCCTCATCATGATCACAATCGGCGCCTCGATATTCCTGCGCGGCGTGGCTCAGATCGTGTTCGACAGGCGCTTTCACAGCCTGCCGCCGCTGCTGGGTGCCGATCCGATCCAGCTCGGCGGGGCAGCCATCCTGCCTCAGAGCCTTGTCGTCCTGGCCAGCGCGACCGCCATCGTGACGTTGCTCTGGCTGTTTGTCGATCGCACTCTGCTGGGCAAGGCCGTGATTGCGACCGCCGCCAATCGGCTGGCGGCACGGCTCATCGGCGTGGATACGCGGCGCGTCGTTGCGCTATCATTCGGCATTTCCGCGGCGATCGGGGCCGTCGCCGGCATCCTTATTACACCCATCGCACTGACCAGCTACGATGCCGGCACGCTGTTGGCCTTGAAGGGATTTGCCGCGGCCATGCTCGGTGGGATCGGCAGTGCAGCCGGCGCGGTGGTCGGCGGCGTGCTGATCGGGCTGATGGAGGCCTTTGCCGCGGGCTATGTTTCCTCCAACTACAAGGACGCGGTCGCCTTCCTGATCATTCTAGTCGTGCTGATTTCGATTCCGCAGGGCCTGTTCGGCCGAGCCAAAGTCGAGCGGGTGTAGATTGGTTTCGTTGGTACAGACCCGCTTGATGCCGGCGATCGTGATCGCGGCCTTGATCGTGGTCCTTCCAGCATTCTTTCCATCGGCCTACTACTATCGCATCGGCGTTCTTGTCTTCATCTTTGCTCTCGCGGTCGTCGGCCTCAACCTGTTGATGGGCTTCGCAGGTCAGGTCAGCCTGGGACATGCGGGCTTTCTCGGGATCGGCGCCTATTCGGTCGCGATAGGCCCGGTCCATTTCGGCGTGCCCTCATGGCTCTGCCTGTTCGGCGGCGCAGCCCTTTCCGGTGTAGTCGCCTTTATCGTGGGGCGGCCGATTCTCAAATTGAAGGGACACTATCTCGCGGTCGCTACTCTCGGATTGGGATTGCTGCTGGCCATCGTGCTGACCAACGAGGCACGCTGGACCGGTGGGCCGGACGGCATGAGTGTCCCCCGACTGGTCCTTTTCGGCTGGAGCGCACGTGGCGCCACCACCTGGTACTGGATCGCAGGCGCGACATTCATCGTCGCCTTCGTGCTCGCGCTCAATTTGATGGACAGCCCGACGGGGCGCGCGCTACGAGCCATCCACGACAGCGAGATCGCAGCGCGCGTGCTCGGCATCGACGTGGCGCGCAAGAAGGTCGCTATCTTCGTAATTTCCGCGATGTATGCGTCGGTGGCAGGATCGTTCCTTGCGCTGTTCAATGGTTATGTGACCCCGGACGCAGCAGG
Source organism: Bradyrhizobium sp. (assembly GCA_026125985.1). Lineage (GTDB taxonomy): Bacteria > Pseudomonadota > Alphaproteobacteria > Rhizobiales > Xanthobacteraceae > Bradyrhizobium. The sequence continues at coordinate 3,391 of JAHCKB010000197.1, read as the reverse complement.
ATTTTTGCGATCGATCGAGCTCGTCGCCATGGTCGTGTTGGGCGGGATGGGATCGATCGTTGGGTCGCTGGTTGGTGCAGTCGTGCTGGTCGTTCTGCCGCAGGCGCTGACCGTCTTCCACGATTATGAACAGGTGCTGCTGGGTCTCATCGTGATGGTGTTCATGATCTTCCTGCGCCGCGGCATCGTGCCGTCGCTCGCCGCAGCATTTGCCGGACGGCGCAAATGATGATCCTGGAAGTCGAACGGCTTTCCGTGAGTTTCGGCGGTGTGCGGGCCGTCGATGACGTCAACATCAGCGTGGAGGCCGGTCAGGTTTTCTCGATCATCGGGCCGAACGGTTCCGGCAAGACCACGTTGTTCAATCTGCTGTCGGGCGTTTATACGCCGGATCATGGAGTCATTCGGTTCGCCGGCGAGACCGTCACGGACCTGGAGCCGGATCGACTGGCGAGACGTGGATTGTCGCGGACGTTCCAGAACCTGCAGATATTCTCCCGGATGTCCGTGCTCGAGAACGTCATGGTCGGTCACCATCGCCACGAAGACACCGGAATCCTGGCCGATCTCGTGCATTGGCCCTCGGTCAGGCGGCAAAACGCGGCGACTCGGGAGTTGGCCCTCGCAGCGCTTGCCCGCGTGGGGCTTGCCGATGAAGCCCGACTTGCCTCCACCTCGCTCTCCTACGGTGCACTCAAGCGCCTTGAGATCGCGCGCGCACTCGCCAGCGACCCGAAATTGCTGCTGCTCGACGAACCTGCCGCCGGCTGCAATCCGATCGAAACCCAGGAGATCGACCGCGTGATCCGCTCCCTCATCAAGGACGGGATCACGGTGATGCTGGTCGAGCACGACATGCGTCTGGTGATGAATATCTCGGACCGCGTTCACGTTCTCGCGCGGGGCCGGACGCTCGCCGAAGGTACTCCAGAAGAGGTGCGATCCAACGCAGCAGTGGTCGAAGCCTATCTGGGCGATCACGGTTCGAAGGAGGCAACCCGTGCTTTCGGTTGAAAATGTCCGGAGTGCATATGGCCGCATCGAGGTGCTCCATGGCGTGACGTTGCATGTGGACGCCGGAGAAATCGTGACCCTGATCGGCGCCAACGGAGCCGGCAAGACCACATTGATGCATGCGATCTCGGGGGTTCAGCCGGTCACCGACGGTACGATGAAATTCGAGGGCCGGTCCATTGGGCAGTTGTCTGCGCATGCGCGGGTAGAGGCCGGGATCTCACAGGTGCCTGAAGGTCGGCAGGTCTTCGAACCGTTATCGGTCAAGGACAATCTGCGGCTCGGGGCATGGAGACGCCGTTCGGCCGATCTGAGGCAGGACCTCGCGCACGTCATTGAACTTTTCCCGATGCTCGAAGCATTCATGGAGAAACCGGCGGGCACGCTGTCGGGCGGGCAGCAGCAGATGCTGGCGATCGGGCGCGCTCTGATGGCGAAGCCGCGGCTGTTGCTGCTCGACGAACCCTCGATGGGGCTTGCACCCAAGCTGGTCGATCAGGTGCTGGCGGTGATCCGATCGCTCAAGGACGAGGGCCTGACCATTCTGCTAGTGGAGCAGAACGCGGGCGCGGCGCTCGCCATTGCAGACCGTGCCTATGTACTGGAAACGGGGAAAGTGACGCTGTCCGGAGCTGCGGCCGACATACACAGGGATCGCCGGGTGCAGGAAGCGTATCTGGGAATCTGATCTGAACAAATGCGGGAGGCCGTTGACATCGGTCAAGAAAATCGGGGTGAAAAATCAATCTAATCGAACCCGTCGCAGGCCTATGCGAAGGAGAAGGGCAATGAAGGCGAGCCTCCGCCCCGGAGTTTCACGGACGCAGCATCTCGTGGTGGACGTTGATCGTAGTATCGGTTTCATGGGCGAGGACGGACGCGTTTACGGCACTCCCTATCTGGTGCGCGACATCGAGCACACATGCCGCGACTTGTTGCTGGAGCATGGTGATGCCGGCGAAGACTCGGTCGGCACCGATATCGCAATCAAGCATGTCGCGCCGACCTTGCTTGGCATGCCGGTGGAGATCACGGTCACCATAAGCGCGGTTGAAGGCCGCAAGGTTTCCTTCGACGTCTCTGCCAAGGACGATGTCGAGTCGATCTGCACCGGCACGCATGGCCGTTTCGTGGTCGATGTCGGCAAGACGATCGAGCGCCTGAAAGTGAAGGCCGCCAAGCGGACCGTCAAGGCGGGATAGATGCCATGCCGGGCAGTGTCGCACAGGGCAGGCGGGCGCAGAGCGAGAGAACCGTCTCGACCTATTGCTACCAGTGCGTCGCCGGTCCGGATCTGTTGAAGGTACGCATTGAGGACAACATCGCCACCGAGGTGACGCCGAACTTCGATGCGGCCACGATCCATCCGGCTGGCGGCAAGGTGTGCGTCAAGGCGTTCGGTCTGGTGCAGAAGGCCTACACGCCGAATCGCGTGCTGACGCCGATGAAGCGTACCAATCCGAAGAAGGGGCGCCACGAGGATCCCGGCTTCATCGCTATTTCATGGGACGAGGCGCTCGATCTGGTCGCCGAAAAGCTCAAGGCCGCGCGAGCGGCTGGCCTGACCGACGAGGCCGGTTATCCGCGCGTGGCGGCGAGCTTCGGGGGCGGCGGCACACCCACGGCCTACATGGGAACGCTGCCGGCATTCCTGGGGGCCTGGGGTCCCGTCGACATGAGCTTCGGGTCGGGCCAGGGCGTGAAATGCACGCATTCGGAGCATCTCTACGGCGAGCTGTGGCACCGCGCCTTTACGGTCGCCCCGGACACGCCTCTGTGCGAATACGTGATCTCGTTCGGCGCCAATGTCGAGGCGTCCGGCGGTGTGTGCGGCGTCAAGCGCCACGCCGATGCCCGCAACCGCGGCATGAAGCGGGTGCAGATCGAGCCGCATCTGTCGGTCACCGGAGGCGCATCGGCCGAATGGATCCCGATCAAGCCCAAGACGGATGTCGCCTTCCTGTTCGCGATGATCCACGTATTGCTGCATGAGCACGAACGCGGCCGCCTCGACCTGCCGTTCCTGAAGAACGTCACTTCATCGCCCTATCTGATCGGGCCGAACGGCTACTTCCTGCGCAATGCCGCTACGCGCAAGCCGCTGATGTTCGACCTCGGCAGCGGGCGTCCCGTGCCATTTGACGCAAGGGAAGCCGATCCGGCGCTCGAAGGCGTCTTTGAGGTCGATGGCATCGAGGTCGGACCGGACAATGAAGTATTCGAGCATCGTGGCATCGAGACGCGTCCGGCCTTCGCGCATCTCGTCGATCATGTGAAGGACTATTCGCCTGAATGGGCGAGCCTGATCTGCGACGTGCCGGCCGCCACCATCCGTCGGGTGACGAACGAATTCCTCGATCATGCCCATGTCGGCGAG
>JAHCKB010000196.1 GCA_026125985.1 Bradyrhizobium sp. | reverse complement strand
CGAAACCAAGGACGAGATTATGAAAGAGATCAGCCATCGCGCCCTCACTGGATCATGAAGCGCGGAAAGAGCTGGAAAGGCAGCCCAAGCGCGTAGGGAAACAGCAGGCTGCAACCCAGCGTAAGGAGGACGCCAACGATGAGCGCTTCCCCCCACCTGGTTTCCGGCGTTCCGAGCGCAGCGATCAGGAAGCTCGCAAAGGCAGAGATCACCAGACCGAGGGGACGGATTGTGAAGGCAAAGGAGATGATCGCCAGCGAAACGAAGAACGGACCGCGCCAGTGATACTTCTGGATCGCCGGCCCCTCGTTGAGTAGGCCGGTCACCGCCACGCCGAAGCCCAGCACGAGCAGCAGCACCGCAAACATGCGCGGCGCGGTTCCGGCACCAAAGGAAAAGCCGTGCATGCCCTGCAGGTCGCGCGAGGCCCAGAGCGCAAACAGCGCGAGCGCCATCAGGGCCAGCCCGCCAACGAAATCCTGCGGACCTTTCACCCAGCCGGGCAAGATGGATTTGCCAGCCCCGTGGCCCGGCGTATCACTCATTGCTTCGCTCCCCCAAGGACGGCTTTTCGCCCGTTCTGCTTGATTGTCGACTGCCGGAACTTGCTAGCGATTTTTCGCAGGCAACGCCAGCGAAACCCAAGAGCCGCTGCCGGTCAGGCTTCAATGCAAGCGCTGCGCCGCTAACTTGAGTCAGGCGCCTGTGCTTGAAGTGGCGAGGGGGCTCCACAAACTACCGGGTCCTGCCGCAAGCAAGGTGCCTGAAGTGCAGTCAGGCGATCGCGGGCGCCGACGGGCCGGTCGGCGCGCCGCCGCCTCCGACGAGGCTAGCAGCGGCCGAACGCGGGCCGCGCTTGGGTCGACTGCGCGGCTGAAACGGGGGAACGAACCAGGTCAGCTCGACGGCCGACCGCCGGAACGTCCGTTTCAAGCCGCGAGCGTCCGGTGACCGGCGCCAAGCCCCCGAAAGCGTGGCTTTCCGGCACTGTTTTTCTCAACCTTTGGACCCTATATTGAGGATGCCGGCTTGCCGGCTATGGAAATAAATGACCGTCGCAATAAACCATTCGGACCCGGGGGCGGTACCCGGCGCCTCCACCAAAGCCCCTCTTGCGAGGCGGGTTTCGGCGGGGGCGAAATAGGATCGACGAGGGCGTAAAGGGCGAGTTTTTTCCCGGTATTGTTCCGCCGTTATCGGGCTACTGCTATAGTTGCCAACGACAACTATGCTCCGGTTGCTCAGGCTGCGTAACGCAGTTTGAAAGACCACTTTAAAGTCCTGACGGGTTAAGCTCCGTCAGGCGGGGTTCGGAGGCACCTGGCAACAGAAGCCTCCACTTCATTCTTCATCCACCCGTACCGCATGGCGCTGCCTCGAAAACCGCCGCTCTCGCCTGCTGACCTCCGCGTGCCGCCGGGGTAGCATGTGCGGCGAGTCGGAAAATCGGCGGAGCCGATCCATTCTGTTGATGCCCCTGTTTGTAGACGTGCAAGGATAACCATGGCGACCGATCACATCCGATATGACGTGCTGGCGCGGGACGCGCTGCGCGGAGTGCTCCGTCGTGTGCTGAGCGATGCCGCCGAGCACGGCTTGCCGGGCGAGCATCATTTCTTCATCACCTTCCTGTCGAGGGCGGACGGCGTGAAGCTGTCGCCGCGGCTGCTCGCGCAATACCCCGAGGAAATGACGATCATCCTGCAGCACCAGTTCTGGGATCTGACGGTGACGGAAGATCGTTTCGAGGTCGGCCTTTCCTTTGGAGGCATCCCCGAGCGGCTGGTGGTGCCCTTCGCCTCCATCAAGAGCTTCTTCGATCCCTCCGTGCAGTTCGGCCTGCAGTTCGAACCGCAAGAGGCGGCGGAGATGCCCGCGGCAAAGCTCCCGGCAGTTCCGGCCTCCCCCGCTGAGCCCGCCGAATCTGCGGCGACCGAGGAGCCGCCGAAAAGCAGCGAAGGCGCCACCGTGGTGCGCTTCGACCGGTTTCGCAAGAAATAGCCGGCACGCTTTGCCGGTCGCCGCGCAAACGCGTTTCCGTCTCTCGTGCGAGCGCCGGAAAACCGTTACCCGCTTTTCCGGATCATGCCTTTTTCCCGAGGCATGACCTCGTCGGAAAACCGGTATCCACTTTTCCGGATCATGCCTAGACTGAGCATCCTGCCCTTTCCTGCGCATCGGATGTCAGTCATGGCCCGCTCCACGAAATCGATCTCCAGCCGCATCGAGACCGACAGCTTCGGGCCGATCGAGGTTCCCGCCGACCGCTATTGGGGCGCGCAGACCCAGCGTTCGCGCCTGAACTTCCGGATCGGCAACGACCGCATGCCGATCGCGATCGTGCATGCGCTCGGCATCGTCAAGCTCGCATCGGCCGAAACCAACCGCGAGCTGGGCCTGCTCGATTCGCGGCGTGCCGGCGCGATTTCGCGCGCGGCGCGCGAAGTGATCGACGGCAGGCTCGACGATCATTTTCCGCTGGTGGTCTGGCAGACCGGTTCGGGCACCCAGACCAACATGAACCTCAACGAAGTGATCGCCAACCGCGCCAACGAACTGCTCGGCGGCAAGCGCGGCGCCAAGGAACCGGTGCATCCCAACGATCACGTCAACATGAGCCAGTCGTCGAACGATTCGTTCCCGACCGCGATGCATATCGCCGCAGCCCGCAACATCCTCGCCAACCTCGTTCCGGCGCTGGAAAAATTGCACCGCGCGCTGCGGCAGAAAGAGAAGGCATTTTCGGGGATCGTGAAGATCGGCCGCACCCACACGCAGGATGCAACGCCGCTGACGCTCGGCCAGGAATTCTCCGGCTATGCCGCGCAGGTCGATAGCGGGCTCAGGCGGCTGCGCGTGGCGGTCAAGGAACTATATCCGCTGGCACAGGGGGGCACCGCCGTCGGCACCGGGCTCAACGCTAAACCGAAATTCGCGAAATCCTTTGCTCGTCACGTCGCAAAGATCACGAAACTGCCGTTCACCAGCGCGCCGAACAAGTTCGAGGCGCTTGCTTCCAACGACGCCTATGTCTCCGTGCACGGCGCGATCAACTCGGTCGCAACCGCCCTCTTCAAGATCGCCAACGACATCCGCCTGCTCGGGTCCGGTCCGCGCTCGGGCCTCGGCGAGTTGATCCTGCCGGAGAACGAACCGGGCTCTTCCATCATGCCCGGCAAGGTGAACCCGACCCAGTGCGAGGCGATGACCATGGTCTGCTGCCAGGTCTTCGGGAATCACACCGCCATCACGATCGGCGGCAGCCAGGGCCATTTCGAACTAAATGTCTACAAGCCGCTATTGGCATATTGTATGATACATTCCATTCAATTGCTGGCCGACGCGGCGCGCTCGTTTACCGAGAACTGCGTGACGGGAATACGCGCTGACGAAAAGCGCATCCGCGACCTAATGCAGCGGTCGTTGATGCTCGTGACCGCGCTTGCTCCAAAGATAGGCTATGACAACGCGGCAAAGGTCGCCAAGGAAGCGCATGCACGCGGCACCACCTTGAAAGAAGAAGCCCTGCGGCTTGGCTTTGTTACGGCAGCGGAATTCGACCGTCTTGTACAACCGGACAAGATGATCCGACCGGGATAGGCGGCACACTGACGCATCTGCGCGCAGTGCGATCTGTTAATATTATGGAGCATAACGGTCGAGCGACTCGCACTATTGTTCCGCTTTTGCCTTTTGGTGCGCTCGTGCTACAGCAGCAATAGTTTGTTTTCGCACAGCGAAATCCGGTTGTTGATACCATCAGATATGGGGCTATGGGGATTCTGAATGGCTGTTGAACCCGTTTTTTCACGACGCAATCGCCCTCTTGTTGCGGTCATCGCTTGAGGAGACGCGCATGAGCGATGTCGTCAATCTCAATCGATTCAGAAAGCGTGCGGCAAAGGAATCGGCGGCGAAGCAAGCCGATGCCAACCGTGCGCGATTTGGCCGCAGCAAGTCGGAACGCGCGCAGGAGCAGCAGCGCGTCGAACGCGCGAGGGAGTTGCTCGATCAGCATCGGCTCAGCGACGGAGAAGCGTCATGAAGTCGCCCGTCGTCAAACGATCGATCGTCGTCGCCGGACACAAGACCAGCGTCAGCCTCGAAGAGGCCTTCTGGAACGGCATGAAGGAGATCTCCGGCTCGCGCGACATGACATTGTCGGAGCTGGTCGGCGAGATCGACAGCAACCGCCAGCAGGGCAACCTGTCGTCGGCGATTCGCCTGTTCGTGCTGGACTACTTCCGTACGCGCGCCAATGGCGGCAACGGCGAGTCGCGGCCCCAGGCGTGATCCATGCGGCCAGACGGCAGGCCCCCCGGGGGTTCGTCCCGGGGCATTTTGGCTTGCCTAACTTATAATCGTTCTAAGCTCACGCGCCATTGCAAGGCATGTGCTTGACCTGCCGCCTCGCGGTTGAAATGACAAGGCCATGACCGACGCGCTCCCCACGGTTACGACATTTCCGCTTGGACAGGCCAAACGGGGCTATTCCGGCGTGGTTCACCGCATCGACGCCGATACGGCGACCGGCTCGGCACTGTCGGCGTCCGAGTTGGAGAGCCGGCTGATCGAGCTCGGCTTTGTCGAGGGGGCACGGGTCCAGGTCCTGCACGAGGGAGCCGTCGGACGCGATCCGATTGCCGTGCGCGTCGAGAACATCACCGTCGCCGTCCGCCGCCGCGAGGCCATGGCCGTCATCGTCGGCTAACACAGTCCGGATCGCGATCATGGAAGCCCCGCCGCTGCATCTCGCCCTGGTCGGCACGCCGAACAGCGGCAAGACCTCGCTGTTCAATGCCCTGACCGGCAGCCGGCAGAAGGTCGCGAACTATCCCGGCGTGACCGTGGAACGCAAGGAAGGCTCCTTCGTCACGCCGCGGGGCCGGCAGGTCTCGCTGGTCGATCTCCCCGGCACCTATTCGCTGCGCGGCCGCAGCCCGGACGAGGAGATCACGCGCGACATGGTGCTCGGCCGCGCGCCGGGCGAGGCGCCGCCGGATCTCGTGCTGTGCGTCGCCGATGCCACCAACCTGCGGCTCACCATCCGCCTCGTGCTGGAGTTGAAGTCGACCGGCCGCCCGCTCGCGCTGGTGCTCAACATGTTCGACATCGCCACGCGGCGCGGCGTGACGGTGGACGTGCCGAAGCTCTCGGCCGCGCTGGGCATCCCCGTGGTCACCTCGATTGCGGTACGCAGGGGCGGCACGGCCGATCTGCTCGACCTCACAGATGCGATCGCCGCCGGCGGAGTAGCCCCCGCGCAGGAGAACCGATGGCAGCCGCTGACCGCCGCGCAGCTCCGCGCCACGCAGCGCGAGGCCGACCGCATCATCGGCGAGAGCGTCAGCCTGCCGACGCGACCGGATACCTGGACCGCGCGGATCGACGCGATCGTGCTGCACCCGGTAGCCGGACTTCTGATCCTTGCGCTCATCCTGTTCGTGATGTTCCAGGCGGTGTTCGCCTGGGCGCAGCCGCTGATGGAGCTGCTGTCATCCGGCTTCGGCGCGCTCGGCCAGCTCGTTCACGACAGGCTCCCCGAAGGGCTGCTGCAGAGCTTCCTGCAGAACGGCGTGATCTCGGGCGTCGGCAGCGTCGTGGTGTTCCTGCCGCAGATCGTCATCATCTTCCTGTTCATCCTGCTGCTGGAAGATTTCGGCTACATGGCGCGCGCCGCGTTCCTGATGGACCGCATCATGGGCGGCGCCGGACTGCACGGCCGCGCCTTCATTCCGCTGCTGTCGAGCTTTGCCTGCGCCATCCCCGGCATCATGGCGACACGCGTGATCGACAACCGCCGCGACCGCCTCACCACCATCCTGATCTCGCCGCTGATGACCTGCTCGGCGCGTATTCCCGTCTACACGCTGATCATCTCGGCGTTCATTCCGGACCAGCAGATATGGGGCTGGTTCAACGTGCGCGGCCTCGTGATGTTCGGCCTCTATGCCGCCGGCATCGGCAGCGCGCTCCTGATGTCGTTCCTGATCAAATTCTTCATGCTGCGCGACTACCAGCCCGCGCCCTTCATGCTGGAGCTGCCCGACTACAAGATGCCGCGGCTGAAGAGCATCGCGATCGGCACCTACACCCGCGCAAAGATGTTCCTGCAACGCGCCGGCACCACGATCTTCTCGATGATGGTGCTGATCTGGTTCCTCGCCTCCTTCCCGCAAGCTCCCGCAGGCGCCACGGAGCCCGCGATCGACTACAGCATCGCCGCCATGATCGGAAAGGCGCTGGCGCCGCTCTTGGCCCCGCTCGGCTTCAACTGGCAGATCGCGGTCGCGCTGATCCCCGGCATGGCGGCGCGCGAAGTCGCGGTCGCAGCCCTCGGCACGGTCTACGCCATCGAAGGCGGCAAGGAAGCCGCCGCTCAGATCGGCGAGATGCTCGCCACCAAGTGGAGCCTCGCCACCGCGCTGTCGTTCCTGGTCTGGTACATCTTCGCCCCGCAATGCGCCTCGACGCTCGCGGTGATCCGCCGCGAGACCGGAAGCTGGAAGTGGATGGCGGTCACCTTCTTCTACATGCTGACGCTGGCCTATCTCGCAAGCTTCGTCACCTACCAGATCGCGGTTGCGCTCGGCGCCGGCTAAAGCTGTTCCAGCTCGGGAAGAAGCCCCCACAGGCGCCCGAACCAAGAATCACCAAAACAACCCCATGCAAAGTAGGTCAGGCGACGTAGCGGGCCATCGAACATCCGCCTTGTCCCCGGTCGGGCGAAATCAATCTGGACCCGGCATCCTCGCCGCGAATTGGGGATAACACTCGTGCAGCTCCTCACGGATGCGGCCGCGGATGGTCGACAGGACCTTGCTGTCCGGCAGCGGCGTTGTGGTCTCACACTTCTCGTTGTCGTACGAGAAGCCTGTCGTCGTCCGAATGTCACGCCAGTCGAATCCCGGGTGAATGCTCTCGAGACGAAAGCGTCGCGCATCCCGATCGAAGGAAAACAAAGCAGCGTTGGTCAGGAGCGCATGAGGGCCACCCTTTCGATACACCGTCTCATCGGATGCGCCGGGCGCAGACACGAAGTCGACGCGCTCCACCAGGGATCTCACGCTGTGTTCTTCCCGGAAAAGAATGACGCGTGGGACAAGAAAATACAGATAGGCGGAGCCGAATGAGCCAGGCCATCTGACCGGACTATTGGGATAATCGCCCGTGCCGACAAGATTGACGTTGCCTTGCCCGTCGATCTGTCCCCCACCAAGAAAAAATGCGTCCAGCCGACCCTGTGCGGCACAATCGAACAGCTCGCCAGCCCCGCTGGTGAACGAGTTGTGCTTGACCGAACCAAGGATCGAAAGCTGAACGTCTTCCTTCCCGGCATCCTGATTCATCGCGCGCAGGAGCATTGCTCCGGCCGCCGGCATCGGAGAGGATTGCCCGACCGCAACATGCTGCACGCCGTTCAACAGACGGGCGATCGTGTAGATCAACAGCTCACGCCCGGTGCAGGACTGACTCACGCTGCACCTCCGAGGCCGCCGACATAGGCTCGAAACCCTTCCGCCGAACGCGCCGCTTTCGCATACTTCTCAACTTCCCCGCCATCCCTGGGGTACTCGGCATAAAGCCCGGTCGGCCAGCCGCCGTTTTCAAGCTGGGCAACGGCGCTCACATACATCGCGGGCAGGATACCCGCGGCCAATTTCTCATCTTCGAGCAGCGAAACCTCAGATATGCGTTCGACCGTGACAAATGTCTTCTTCGAGGCATGGGCAAGCAACATCACTTCGCGCCGGCGCCCCAGGCGGACATTGCCGAACCGATCCGCTTCGGGGGCGTGGATCAGCGAAATGTCCGGCTGAATGGCCGAGACGACGACGATCTTTTCCGCTTCATCGAACGGATTGGACGCCACCTTCCAATCGTCCCGCCGCTTCAACAGATCGCTGCCGATGATGCCGCGGATCGGCATGAAGGGAACGCCCTTCTCCGCCGCGGTCAGGCCGGCAAACACCGCAGGGCAAGTCCCGTCGAGAAGGCGGATTGCTCCCTCGCGGACGGCGCGATTGAAGCAAGGTGCGCCTCCCGCTTCGCCGAGGCTGACGGCGCTCGTCTCCAGCGTGGACACGGCTCCTGCGCCGATCAGCATATCGACCTGCATTCCGCCGATCGGCGCACAGACCACATGGAGATCGCGAATGCCTCGATCGATGAGCATCCGGACCAATCCCGGGGATGCACCGTAATCGTCCGGCGCAAGACCAAGCTTGCAGCCCGACGGTATCATCTCTGCCATCGCCTGAGGCGTTACGAACTTTGTCATCCTTCTTACCTCTCCCTGGAGCCGTGGGTCCCGACAAGAACGGCTCTCAACCGGTGTAGCAGCCCTTTGTCCCGTTGCGGTCACCGTGCCGGGCCGCTTCCAGGATGTTTCCTAGAATCCCACAAAGGTCGTCGCTTCATCGACTGATTTGCGCTCGGATACAACGGCATTGGCGGGGAAATCGTGATCCGGCCACCCCAGCGCGATGGCTTTCATGATGACCTGATCGTCGGCGATCCCGGCATATTCGCGCACCACGGGGGATTGCATGATGCCCTGGCTGTTGATCACGGCGCCGAGCCCTCGCGACCAGGCCGCGTTGACGAGCGCAGTCGTCACGGCGCCACAGTCGAAGGCCGTATCGTCGCTGGAAGCGAGCACGCGATCATAGGTGATGATCACGCACACCGGCGCGTCGAACTGACGAAATCCGCGCAGGACCCAGTCCTGCCGCCGCTCCTTGTCATCGCGCGCGATTCCCATGGCGCTGAACAGTTGCTTGGCCACACCAATCTGGCGTTCACGATGCACCCCTTCGAACGGCTGGCCGATGCGAAA
>JAHCKB010000195.1 GCA_026125985.1 Bradyrhizobium sp. | reverse complement strand
GCGCGCCAAGGTGATGATGGAAGACCGTTCCAGCGTCACGCTCGATGCCCAGACCGGCTTCTTCGACAACAAGCAGCAGATGCTCGAGTTGAAGAAGGATATTTTCCTGAAGTCCTCGACCGGCTATGAGGCCAGGCTGTCGCAGGCCCTCGTCGACATCAACAAGGGCATGGTGACGTCGAACGAGCATGTCGACGTCAAGCTGTTGAACGGCACGCTGATTGCCGACGGCCTGAAAATCCTCAACAGCGGCGAAGTCGTGCGGTTCGAAGGCAATGTGGTGATGAACCTGATGCTGGATCAGCCGGAGGCGGCGCGGCCCGCCGAGCCAGTGGAGCAGCCGACGACGCGCTCGCTCGGCGGCAGCGGCAAATCTGCCGGCGCAAAGTGATCGGAAGCATGAAGTTGTTTTCCTGCAGTCTCGACCGGCGGATCGCGCGTGCAAGCCTGGCCGCTTTTCTGTTTGCCGCGCTTCCGCCCGGCGGGGCGCAGGCGCAGAGCGCGATGCAGGGCGTACCCAACGCGATGCAGGGTTTCTCGCAGAACCGCGACAAGCCGATCCAGATCGAAGCAGCTTCGCTCGAGGTGCGTGACAAGAAGAAAGAGGCGACCTTCTCCGGCAATGTGAGGGTGGTGCAGGGCGACACCACCATGAAATCGAAATCGCTGGTAGTGTTCTACGACCAGAAGGCGGAGCCGGAGCAGCCGGCGGCGCCGAAGAGAGGGAAGAAAGCGGCTGCCGGCGCGCCGATACAGTCGGCGACGCCCGGGCCCGGCGGAAGCTCCTCGATCAAGCGGCTGGAAGCGCGTGGCAATGTCGTGGTCACGCAGAAGGAGCAGGTCGTCACAGGCGATCTGGCGGTGTTCGACACCAGAGCCAACATGATCACGATGTCGGGCGGGGTGGTGCTGACCCAGTGCAGGAACGTCCTGCGCGGCGACCGTCTGATGGTCGACATGACCACCGGCGTGTCGCGGGTGGAGTCTGATTCGGGAAGGGTGCAGGCCCTGTTCGTCCAGGGCTCCGAGGGCTGCGGCTCCAAGGCCGCCGCGCCTGCTCCGGCGCCGCCGACCAGCCTCATCCCCGGCAAACAGAAGTAAAATCAATCGCTTGTGATCTCGTTTGGCGCCGCGAGGTTGATGCCCCCGGTTGGAACCTGTATCTTGCCGGCATATCGTCCCCGAGGCCGGCATCCTGTTTTGGACAAGATCGTGCTCGACTGAAGGACCTGCCGGTGGGGAGGCGCGTGCCTTCTTGAAAGGTGCTGCGCTGGGCAAGGGGCATCCATTCATTCATGGTTCGCATGAGGGCGAATCGAATCCCGCCGCGGGTGTTGGCGCGGGGATCAGCGTGAAAGGCTGAGCGAAGCGGGAATGGTGGACTTACTCGGCATGTTCCGGCGTCGGCCGGCCAAGCGCGGCCCTGCGGGCTTTGCGCGGCCGCGCGGGGACATCACTACGCTCGGCGATCCCTTCGGCGATATGCTGTCGACCCCGGTGCGGGATGCGCCGCCGATCGCCCGGGACGGATCAGCGCCCACCCTCGATCTGCCGCCGCCGGAGACGGAACGCCCGCCGCATCCGCTTGCGCCGAAGAAATCCGGGACAGCCACCAAATCCAGGAAGGCCCAGAGTTCCGGACCGCAATTGCTGAGGCGGCCGGGCTTTCTGGCTGTGCATAGCGTGGAAAAGAGCTTCGGCACCCGGCAGGTGGTGCGCGGCGTATCGATCTATGTCCGCCGCGGCGAGGCGGTTGGACTGCTGGGACCGAATGGCGCCGGCAAGACCACCGTGTTCTACATGATTACCGGGCTGATCAAGGCCGATCGCGGCGCGATCGAACTCGACGGCCATGACGTCACCCAGTTGCCGATGTATCAGCGCGCACGTCTCGGCATCGGCTACCTGCCGCAGGAAGCCTCGATCTTCCGCGGCCTCACGGTGGAGCAGAACATCCGCGCCGTGCTCGAGGTGATCGAGCCCAGCCGCAAGAAACGCGAGCGCGAACTCGATGCGCTGCTCGACGAATTCAACGTCACGCGCCTGCGCAAGTCCCCTTCGATTGCGCTGTCCGGCGGCGAGCGGCGCCGCGTCGAGATCGCGCGTGCGCTTGCCACGCGACCGAACTACATGCTGCTCGACGAACCTTTTGCCGGCATCGATCCCATCGCCGTGGGCGACATCCAGCATCTCGTCCGCCACCTCACCAACCGCGGCATCGGCGTGCTCATCACCGACCACAATGTGCGGGAAACGCTGGGGCTGACCGACCGCGCCTATATCGTCTATGCCGGCGAAATCCTGACCGAAGGCAGCCCGGACGAGATCGTCAACAACCCGGATGTAAGGCGGCTTTACCTGGGTGAGGAATTCCGGCTGTAATCTGTTGCGGTGCGGTAACCATCGCGCCACTAGCGGAAATTTTGACTACGTCAAGCCGTGTACAAGGGCCTCGGACTAGGCTAAGCAAGAATCGGACCAAGTTCGGGACGATTGTCGCTCAATGGCGCTCACGCAGAGATTAGAGTTTCGCCAGTCGCAGTCGCTGGTGATGACGCCGCAGCTGATGCAGGCCATCAAGCTGCTGCAGCTCTCCAATCTCGACCTGTCGACCTTTGTCGAGGAGGAACTGGAGCGCAATCCGCTTTTGGAACGCGCCAATGACGGTCCCGAGCTGCCGGTGGCCGGCGAGCCGATCGAGCCCCCGCCCTATGCCGATGCCGGCGAAGGAGGCAGCGAGGGCGACAGCAGCGACTATTCGGCGGGCTCGGGCGAGGCTTTCGAGCCCGGCCAGGAGGAATGGCTGAATCCTGACCTCGGCAGCCGCGCCGAGATCGAGCAGACGCTCGACACCCGTCTCGACAACGTCTTCACCGAGGAACCGGCGGAAGCCGCCGCGCGCGCTGCGCAGGATGCCGCGCCCACCGCCTACACCGAATGGGGTGGCGGTGCTTCCAATGACGAGGACTACAACCTCGAGGCATTCGTAGCCGCCGAAGTGACGCTCTCCGATCATCTGGCGGAGCAGCTCGCGGTTGCCGTTAACTCGCCTGTACAACGGATGATCGGAAAGTACCTGATCGATCTCGTCGATGATGCCGGTTATCTGCCGGCCGATCTCGGACAGGCGGCGGAGCGGCTGGGGGCGAGTGAACAGGCCGTCGAGGAAGTGCTCGGCGTCCTGCAGAAATTCGATCCACCCGGCGTGTGCGCGCGAAACCTGAGCGAGTGCCTGGCGATCCAGCTCCGCGAGCTCGACCGCTATGATCCGGCGATGCAGGCGCTCGTGGAAAATCTCGACCTGCTTGCCAAGCGAGACATCGCCGCACTTCGCAAGCTCTGCGGCGTCGACGACGAAGACATCACCGACATGATCGGCGAGATCCGCCGTCTTGATCCGAAGCCCGGACTGAAGTTCGGCGCGGCGCGCACCCAGACCGTGGTGCCCGATGTCTATGTGCGGCCCGGCCCCGACGGCGGCTGGCAGGTGGAGCTCAACAGCGACACGCTTCCAAAGGTGCTGGTTAACCAGACCTACTATGCGGAGCTGTCGAAGACGATCCGCAAGGACGGCGACAAATCCTATTTCACCGACTGCCTGCAGAACGCGACATGGCTGGTGCGCGCGCTCGACCAGCGCGCCCGCACCATCCTGAAAGTGGCGACGGAAATCGTCCGTCAGCAGGACGGCTTCTTCACCCATGGCGTGGCGCATCTGCGGCCGCTCAACCTGAAAGCCGTGGCGGACGCGATCCAGATGCATGAATCGACGGTGTCGCGCGTTACCGCCAACAAGTACATGGCGACCAATCGCGGCCTGTTCGAGCTGAAATACTTCTTCACCGCCTCGATCGCGTCGGCCGACGGCGGCGAGGCGCATTCGGCGGAAGCCGTGCGGCATCACATCAAGCAACTGATCGACGGCGAAAGCCCGAGCGCCATCCTTTCCGACGACACCATCGTGGAACGGTTGCGTGCTTCCGGCATCGACATCGCGCGCCGGACCGTAGCGAAGTACCGCGAAGCGATGCGGATTCCCTCCTCGGTGCAGCGCCGCCGCGACAAGCAGGGCATGCTCGGACACGCGCTCTCCACGGCGGCTGCTGCCGACCGGTCCCGCGACACTGCGCCCGCCTGATGGCAGCGGCGTCGAATCGCGATAGGCTCAATTCCCCTTTTCACTATCGAGGCATCTTCCATGACTCTTCGCATCTCGGGAAAAAGCATCAGCGTCGGCGAGGCGCTGCGAAATCGCGTCAGCGAACGAACCGAAGAAGTCCTGCGCAAGTATTTTGACGGCAATTATTCCGGGCATATCACGCTCTCAAAGGACGGCTTCGGTTTCCGCACCGACTGCGCGCTGCATCTGGATTCCGGCGTGGTGCTTGAGGCCGATTCGAGCGCGACGGATGCCTATGCCTCGACCGACCAGGCGCTGCTGCTGATCGAAAAGCGCCTGCGCCGCTACAAGAGCCGGCTCAAGGATCGCTCCGCCCGCAAGGCCCATGCGGCCCAGGCCGCCTTTGCCGAGATGGAAGCGCCGGTGCTGGATGCGCCTGCCTACGTGATTGAGGCGCCGGACCATGAGGACGAGAACGCCGCGTACAACCCGGTGATCATCGCCGAGACCACCAAGGCGCTGAAGCGGCTGTCGGTGAGCGAAGCCGTCCAGGAGCTCGATCTGACCGGCGCTACCTGTCTGGTGTTCCAGCACGGCTCCAGCGGCCGGGTGAACGTGATCTACCGTCGCGCCGACGGCAATGTGGGGTGGGTCGATCCGCCCGCAGTTACCCCCTGACTTTGCCGGCCGGACCGATTGACCCTTCGGGGGGCGGCCCATATGGTCCGCGGCCCCAAACGAGGGGGTCGCGGAACCGGCGCCTTTGCAGTTGGCACCGCCTGTGCATTGGAGTAGAAGCCCCGGGAATCGGGGCCATGGGTCTAAGCTGGGTCTAAGCCCATCTGCTGTCTCATCTTCTTGACGCCACGCGCCTTCAGACTATCTCGCAACCTGACGCTCTAATTCACCCCGGACGCCGCCCCCATGACGATTACCGATCTGGTCGCGCCAGAGGCGATCCTCCCGGCGTTGAAGGTCTCCAGCAAGAAGCAGGCGCTGCAGGAACTGGCGGCCAAGGCGGCCAGCCTGACCGGCCAGAACGAGCGCGCCGTGTTCGAAGTTCTGTTGCAGCGCGAGAAGCTCGGCACCACGGCGGTCGGCTATGGTGTCGCCATCCCGCACGGCAAGCTGCCCAAGCTGGAAAAGCTGTTCGGCCTGTTCGCCCGCCTGGAGCGCCCGATCGATTTCGAGGCGATGGACAGCCAGCCGGTGGACCTGATCTTCCTGCTGCTGGCCCCGGAAGGCGCCGGCGCCGATCACCTCAAGGCCCTGGCGCGGATCGCGCGGCTCTTGCGCGATCAGGACGTCGCCAAGAAGCTGCGCGCCTCGCGCGACGCCCAGGCGATCTATTCGGTACTGGCGCTGCCGCCGGCGAGCGCGGCCTAGCCCGCACGGCCGAGCACCACGACCAAGCCTTCGATCGGCGAGCCGTTCCCATATTCATGGGGAGCGCGGCGCATCAGTTCGACTGCGAGGCCGTTGGCGGCGGCAGTCTGCGTCACATGGTCGGTGCCGTGGCGGAAGCAACCGGTCTGGCCGAGGCCATCGAGTGAGGCGACGGCGACCGCATCGGGATGGTCGTCATTGGGGAATAGCGTGAAGGCGAAGCGCCCGTCCGGGTGGAGGCATTTCGCCGCGGCCGCAAACACGGCATTCAGATCGCCGAAATGGATCAGTGTCGCCGCACTGACGATGATGTCGCAGGGTCCTTCGCGGCGGCGGAGCCATTCCAGCAGATCGGCGCGATCGAGTTCGTCGTAGATCTTTTTCTGGCGCGCCTGCGCCAGCATGGGCTCGGACAGGTCGATGCCGATGAGGCGGTCGCATTTCGTGCGCAGCAATTCGCCGACGAGTCCGGTGCCGCAACCGAGGTCGATGACGGTGCCGGCATGCGCGACGCCGAGTTCCTCGAGGGCGGCCGCCACCAGCCGATGTCCCTGATAGCCGATTGCGCCGGCGGCGCCGTGGTCCCATTGATCGGCCCGCGCGGTGTAGATTTTCGCAAGCTGCCGGTCGGAAGCGCGCTCGGGCAGGGCGCCGCCTACGGCCGCCAGCAGCATCGCGACTTCATCCGCATCGCCGGGGTGGCGGAGCAGGTGAGCCTCAAAGCAGGTCCGCGCGTCATCGGGGCAACCGATGCGGGACAGCAGGATGCCGAAGGCCTTGCACGGAAAGCCCGGTGCGGTCACGGCTTGGGCGAGGATTTCCGCTTGCGCGTGGGCATCGGCGATCTTTCCTTGCGCGGCCAGCGTCAGCCCGAGATAGATGCGTACCGTCGGATTCGTGGGGTCAATCTGGAGGGCTTGCCGATAGTACGGCTCGGCCTGTGCGTGTTCGCCGAGGTCGGAAAGCGCAAGCGCCAGTCCGAACCGGGCTTCGGCAAAGCGCGGGTCGAGTGAGACGGCCTGCCGGAACAGCGCGGCCGCGTCGTGAAACCGGTTCTGTGCAGCGAATGCGCGCGCCAGATTGATCGCGATGCGCACGTCGTCGGGCCGAAGTTCGCGCGCGCGGATGAATTGCGCGGTGGCCTCCGAGATACGGCCGCGCTCCTGCAGGATCTGCCCGAGATTGTTGACGGCCTCGACGCAGGAAGGATCGCGCGCGATCGCCTCGCGATACGCCTCCTCGGCTTTCCTGGTCTGGCCGTTGTGCTGATAATGCTCGCCAAGCGCGGCGATATCCCGCGGGTTTCGGCTCTTGGCGACGTTGCGGCGCTGGGCGCGATTCATCTCTTCCCCCGATCCGGGGATTAGGGGCAGTCCACGGTTAATGAAATCTTACCGGCGGCGCTTGTCATACGCTGAAATGAACGCGCGGGCGGTTTCCGCATCCGGAAGGCCTGCCCGCGCAGGGTTGAATCGATTCGGCGGCGACTTTCTGCCGCGAGAAACCTGCCTGGCTTGCGCCTCAGCCGATCGGCGTCAGTGACACCGCAAGCGCGGGTCAGCGATACCGCAAGAGCGGATCAGTGCACGCTGACGGCCTGCAGCTCGTTGCTCCAGGCGTTGGCGATCGCGGCTTCCCGGCTGTCGGTCAGCATGATCGGCGTGCCGTCGGCGGCATGCAGCGCAAAGAGCTTGAGGCCCGGCGCGATCTTCGGCGCCTGGGGGAAGAGATCAGGCACGTCCTCGGAACGGACCTGCTTCACATAGGCGATATGGCCTTCGCCAAGATGGGCCAGCGCCTCCAATGACACCCTTTCGGTCGTCACACTCACATCACTCATGGTCTCGACTCCTCTAGAGACAAGCGGTCGAGTCCGCTCCTCGTTCCATTATTCGTGCTCATTGATAGCGATTGTCTTAACGACCCTTTCAGGCTCCGGCCTGGCGAGGTCGATGGACAACAGCCCGTTCTTCAGGTCCGCACCCAGCACCTGCATCCCCTCCGCCAGCACGAAGGTGCGCTGGAAGTGGCGTGCGGCAATGCCGCGATGGATGTATTGCCGGGTCTTGTCGTCCTGCTGGCGACCGCGGATGACGAGCTGGTTTTCCTCAATGGTCACATCGAGTTGGTCGCGGGTAAAACCCGCTACCGCCAGCGTGATGCGCAGGCGCTCGGGCTGGCTGTTGGCCCGCTCGAGCCGTTCGATGTTGTACGGAGGATAGCCGTCGGCACCCTTCACGACGCGATCGAGCGCCCGCTCGATTTCGTCGAATCCCAGCAGAAACGGACTGGAGAGCGAAGGAACACGTGACATTTGCAAAGTCCTCTCGAAGCGACTTTGACGCCCCGGGCCCTTGCGGCACCCTCGGGCGTTTGCCCGGCAGCGGCTCATTCCGCCTCCGGACAGCCACAATATGGCGATGGCCAAGGGAGGGTTCAAGTGGCTGTAGGGGAAGGGGAAATGGGCGGGTTCCGTCATTTCGGGGCAGCCAAGAAGCGGCCGAGCCCGAAATCCGGAGCTTGCAGCATGTGATTCCGGGTTCGCGCTTCGCGTGCGCCCGGAACCATCCGGATCGTTAGCTTTCCACCCGCTTCCGCCCGTCTGCGCTGAACAGATGCAGCTTGTCGCGGGCGGCAACCACTCGGATGCGCTCGCCGATCGCTGGGCCTACCGCGCCGGGGATGCGGACGATGACCTCGCCGGGCGGCAGCTCGCCGGGATTGGCGGCGACGCCTTCCATCACGTCCTGGCGGGAGCCGTAGACGAAGGTTTCGGCGCCGACCTTTTCGATCGCCTCCACGGTGAGGCCGAGCGCGACGCCATCAGGCATGTTCTCGCCTGAGATGACGAAGTCCTCGGGACGAATGCCGAGAATGCCGGCTTCGCCGGCGGGCAGCTGCGACTTCAGCTCGTCGGTCTGCAGCGGCATCAGGTTCATCGGCGGCGCGCCGATGAAGGAGGCGACGAAGGTCGTTGCGGGCTTCTGGTAGATGTCGAGGGGATTGCCGATCTGCTCGACGCGGCCGGCATTCATCACCACGAGAATGTCGGCGAGCGTCATCGCCTCCAGCTGATCGTGGGTGACGTAGATCGAGGTCGTCGAGAGCCTGCGCTGCAGTTTGCGGATCTCGACGCGCATGGCGATGCGCAGCTTGGCGTCGAGATTCGACAGCGGCTCGTCGAACAGGAACGCCTTGGGCTGGCGCACGATGGCGCGGCCCATCGCGACACGCTGGCGCTGGCCGCCGGACAATTGCCGCGGCTTGCGCTCCAGCATGGTCGAGAGTTCGAGGATGCGGGCGGCTTCCGTGACGCGCGTCTTGATCTCGGCCTCGGGCATGCCGCGGTTG
>JAHCKB010000194.1 GCA_026125985.1 Bradyrhizobium sp. | reverse complement strand
AACTCGGCGCCATGATCGGCCAGCTCGAGCGGGCGGCCGGTTCCGTTGCCGGCGGGGCGGAAGCCACCGCCGCCACCCTCTCCACCATTCGCCAGCGCACCGACGCGCTGACCGGCCGCACCAGCGCCGCGCAAACCACCGCAGCGGCCTTCTCGCAAGTCGCCGACAAGTTCACGCAATCATCGCAGGGCATCGGCGCGCAGGTGCGCGACGCCGGCAAGCTCGCCGACGCCGCCGGCGAGGCCGCCAGCGAAGCCCGCGCCAATGTCGACCGGCTCCGGGAGTCGTCGGCGGCGATCGGCAACGTCGTCAACCTGATTGCCCAGATCGCGCGTCAGACCACGCTGCTTGCGCTCAACTCCACCATCGAGGCGGCGCGGGCGGGCGCCGCCGGCAAGGGCTTTGCGGTGGTCGCCGTCGAGGTGAAGGCGCTGGCGGTGCAGACCCAGCAGGCGACGGAAGAGATCACCAAGAAGATCGAGGCGTTGCAGCGCGATGCGGCAGGCTCGGTCGATGCGGTGCATCGCATCTCGCAGGCGATCGACGCGATCCGTCCCGTGTTCGAAACCGTCAACGGCGCGGTGGATGAGCAGAACCACACCACCGGCGAAATGAGCGACAACGCCGCGTCGGCCTCCAGCTTCATCGCATCCGTCGGCGAGAGCGCGGGCGAAATCGACAGCGCGACCCAGGAAGCCGAAGCGCATGGCGCAGAGGTCGCCAGGGCCGGTCAGACCGTCACGATGTTCGCGAGAAAACTGAAATCGCGCTGCGCGGTGCTGCTGCGGCAGAACGAACGGTCCGCGCAAAAAGGCGCGCGGCTGCCCTGCAGCCTCGCAATCGAGATCAAAACCCCGGGCGGCGCCTTGACGGCGCCGGTCTACGAGATTTCGCTCGACGGCATCCTGATCAGCGGACCGGACGCGGAGAAGCTCGTCCACGGCCAGAGCGTCGAGGCGAGGCTTGCCGAAATCGGCGACTGCCGCATCCGCATCGGTGAGAAAACCAAGGCCGGCACACTCGCGCAGTTCGAGCGTCCGTCGACTGCGATCATAGAGAAAGTCGAAGACAAACTGTGGGCGCTGCAGGACGCCAACACCGAAGCCGTGGCGCGCGCCATGGAGGCCGGCCGCGAGCTGACGCGAATTTTCGAGAGCGGGATTTCCAGTGGCGCCATCGCGATGGATGACCTGTTCGACACCGACTACGTCGAAATTCCCGGCACCAATCCGGTGCAGTACCGCACCAGATTCCTCGATTGGGCCGAGCGCGCGCTGCCCACGCTGCAGGAAGCCTTCCTCGCCAAGGACAAGACCATGGCGTTCTGCGCCATGATCGACCGCAACGGCTATCTGCCGGTGCACAACAGGATCTACTCGCAGCCGCAGAAGCCGGGCGACGTCGCCTTCAACACCGCGAACTGCCGCAACCGCCGCATCTTCAACGATCCGGCGGGCCTTGCCGCCGGCCGCAATACCCGCGCCTACCTGATCCAGACCTACGCCCGCGACATGGGCAACGGCAACACGGTGATGATGCGCGAGATCGACGTGCCCGTGCGCGTGCGCGGCAAGCACTGGGGCGGCTTCCGCACGGCGTACCGGCTCTGATCCGTTCTATCGCTGCCTGACAAGCTGCTTCGCCGCACTGGCCGCAGCGTCGATATAGCTTCGACCACCGTGGATCAGCGTCAGCGCCATTGCGCCTTCCGTCAGCAACATGACTTCTCGAGCGCGCTCTCGCGCGTTCCTCACCCGCGCATTGGCCAGCCGTCCGGCCAGCCACGATTCCGTCTTCGCCTTGGCGCGACGCGCGATGGCGCGAGCGGGATGGCCGGGCAGATCGGCGAGTTCGACAACGAGCCGGGTGAACCCCGAGCCCGACCAGCGCGGCGTGGCACTGGCCCATCCGCTCAACTGGCCGAAGAAGGAATCGATCGACCCCATGCGATCAGAGGGCATACGGTCGCCAATATGTTTGAGCCGCAACTCGGCAAGTTCTTCGTACCGCTGCAGCACGGCGGCGAGCAGATCGTCCTTGCTGCGGAAGTAGGCATAGACCGTGCGCTTGGTCAGGCCGGCACGCGCGGCGATCGAATCGACGCTGGCTCTGCGAAACCCCGACTGCCAGAACGATTCATAGGCCGCATCGACGATCCTCATGCGGACTTCCGCCGTCTGCCTTCGCATTCCGGTCTCCTGTCGATAAGTATACCGGTGAGTACATTTACAGTTTGAAGGCCTCTTGCAAGACTGATCGCGACATCGCGCAGCCACAATTCGCGCAGCCACAATTTTCGTGCGGCAGGAGGTGCCCGTCATGCCACCGATCTCGCTCACGGTCAGGTCGATCAAGGCCCGCCCCGTCGTGCTGCAGCTGAAACGGCCCGTGGTGGCGCGGATCGCCACCATCGCCGAATGGCCGCTGATCCTGATCGACCTCTTTACGGAAGAGGGTATCATCGGGCGCAGCTATCTGGAGCCCTACACCGTCAAGACGATGCGCTATCTGGTCCCGGCGCTGCAGGATTTTGGCGACATGCTGAGGGGCAGAAGGCTGGCGCCGGCGGAGCTGTACGAACTCGCGCGGAAATCGCTGCACTTCGTCGGTTATGAAGGGCAATCGATGATTGCCGTCTCCGGTCTCGACATGGCGGCATGGGATGCGCTCGCGAAGGCGGCCGGGATGCCGCTGTGCGTCCTGCTCGGCGGCACGGTCGGGCCGGTGAAGGCCTACAACAGCAACGGGCTATGGCTGCAACCGCCGGAGCAACTCGCCTCCGATGCCATCGAGCTGCGCGACGAAGGCGGCTTCGAAGCGTTGAAGATCAGGCTCGGACGCGACCGGCCGCGCGACGACATCGCCGCCATCGAAACCGTGCGCAGGGCCGTGGGTGACGGCATCGAGCTGATGGCCGATTTCAACCAGGGTCTAAATCTGGGCGAGGCGCTGCAGCGCTGTCACATGCTGGACAATGAGGGACTCGCCTGGATCGAAGAGCCGATCGTCTACGACAATCTAGACGGCTACGCGCAACTCACCGCCGAAATCGACACTCCGATCCAGATCGGGGAGAATTTCTACGGCCCTCGCGCCCTGCACACGGCGCTGCAGATGGGCGCGTGCAATCTGGTGATGCCGGACTTCATGCGCATCGGCGGCGTCACTGGCTGGCTGAGGTCAGCCGCGATTGCAGCCGCCTGGGGAGTGCCTATGTCGACGCATCTCTATCCCGAAGTCGCCGCGCATGTGATGCGCGTGACCGAGACGGCGCACTGGCTGGAATGGCAGGACTGGGCCGATCCGATCCTGCAAAAGCCGTACGAAATTCGCGACGGACTGCTGTATATTCCCGATGTGCCCGGCCTGGGGCTGGACTGGAACGAGGATGCAGTCGGCCGATACCTGATGGATGCGTAAACCGCTTTAACAGTTCACCAGAAGTCCGGCTTCGCCGGCGCGAGCCGCCCGCCCCTGCGAACGGGCGCGATCTTCGTCGCAAGGCCGGTGGCGTCGTCGGTCTCGATCGCGACGCCCGACAGCGTCGCCTCGCCGCTGGCCGGCTCAAACCGCGCCGATGGAATCCCCGTGGTGAAGCGCCGCAGCGGTTCTTCCTTCTGCATGCCGATGATGGAGTCGTAATCGCCGGTCATGCCGGCGTCGCTCATATAAGCGGTACCGCCGGGAAGGATCTGGTGATCGGCAGTCGGTACATGCGTATGCGTGCCGACGACGAGACTGGCGCGGCCGTCGCAGAAGAATCCGATGCCCTGCTTCTCCGAGGTCGCCTCGCCATGGAAATCGACCACGATGGCGTCGGCCGCCTCGCGCAGCGGACAGGCGGAAAGCTCGCGCGCCAGCACCGCAAAGGGATCGTCGAACGGCGTCATGAAGACGCGGCCGATGGCGTTGATGACGAGCGCGCGCTTGCCGGTTTTGGTGTCGATCAGTGCCGAGCCGCGGCCGGGCGTTCCCGGCGGCATGTTGGCGGGCCGGATCAGCCGCGGGGCACGCTCGATGAAGACCAGCGCCTCGCGCTGGTCCCAGGCATGATTGCCGAGCGTGACCGCATCGGCGCCGGCATCGAGCAGTTCCTGATAGATCGCCTCGGTGATGCCGAAGCCGCCAGCCGAATTCTCGCCGTTGACGATGACGAGATCGAGCGACCAGTCCCTGACCATGCCGGGAAGATACTCGTTGACGGCCGTGCGGCCGGTGCGGCCGACGACGTCGCCGATGAAGAGAATGCGCAACCCTATTTGCTCCGGAAATCGAACACGTCTTTTTCCGTTAGCACAAAATCCAGCGGCACGTCGTGCGACAAGGCCGGGATGGCGGGGGTTTCCTGCACCGAAAAGGCGAGCCCGATCCCGGTGACGTGATGGGTTTTGCGCAAATGCGTGAAGGTGTGGTCGTAATAGCCCGCGCCGTAGCCGATGCGGTGGCCGGCACGGTCGAAGGCGGCAAGCGGCACCAGCATGATATTGGGGACGAGTTCGGCCGCCATCGGCGACGGCTCGGGGATGCCGAGCGAGCCCAGCACCCGACGATCGTTGGGCTGCCAGGCGCGGAAGGTCAGCGATTTGCCGCGCGCGTTGATGACCGGCAACGCCAGCCGGGCCCCCAGCCCGGCGAGCTTGAGCATCAGTGGAGCGGGATCGATTTCATTGCGGATCGGAGAGTAGCCGGAGATCACCGCGCCCGCGGCGATCTCGATCGGCAAGCCGCGTTTGGCGAGCGCCCTGGCCGCGGCTTCGCGCTTCCTGTCTCCCAACGCATCGCGGGCCGCGAGCGCGGCAGTCCGCAGATCCGCCTTGGAAGGTGCTGCGTCCATGATGCCATCGGCCAGATGGGAAACGGCCTAAATCAAAGTGCGAAGCCACAGATGCCGTTGAAGCGCTCGATCCCGGAGTTCCCTACGAAAGTAGGTGGGCACCATATGTCCGGGCCCACGAGCCCGGCCAGGGACAGTTCCCTAAAGGATCGATAAGGCCCCGGGGATATATGGCTCCTGACGCGCAACGCAGCCTCGCGAGAGGGAATGTAGCGATGAAAGCGGCAAACCGCCAGCGGTAAGGGATGCGCGGAAATTGGTATGCGCGGCAATCCGATCCTGCGTTCGGGAAAATGGGATCGCCACAGAAGGGAAAAGACGGTTAATCGCGCCTCACCCGATCGCGACGCCACCGCCGATGGTGCGGTTAAGCGCGTGCGTCGTCTTCTCGATCCGTTCGGCCGCTGCGTTCAGGGCATGCGCCACCGCGGTCTGGGTCGTCCTTGCGCGATCGACCGCCGCGGCGCGCATGTTGCGGGCAGCGTCCAGCTCCTGCTCCATCGTGCGCAGCCGCGCATTGGCATCGAGCAATTCGTCGCAGACGGTCAGCGCCGCCATCACGGTGAGACGGGCATCGCCGATCTCGCCGAACTTTCCGCGCAGCTCGGTAACGCGCGTTTCCAGGCTCTCGGCGAGCTTGAGCAGACGCACCTCCTGCCCTTCCTCGCAGGCCATGCGGTACTGCCGCCCGTTGATGGTGACGTTGATGTGACTCATGCCTCGTCTCCACCCTCGAGCATGGTGCGCACGGTGCCGATCGCGGCATCCAGCCGTTCCGCGATTTCGCGATTGGCGCGCTCGAGCTTGCGCGTCTTCACCAGCGAATCGTCGAGCTCCTGCGCCAGCCGCGAGCGATCGACCCCCAGCGCCTGGATACGGCTGGCGAGTTCGTTCTCGTCGCGGTCGGAATCGCGCCGGCGCTCGACCGCGCTCTCCAGCGCATCGAGCGCCGCCATCAGCCGCCGTGTCGCCGCCTCCAGATCGAAGGCAGAGGTGTCGGCATTCCCGGAACCGTTGGCGGGGCGTTCGTTCATCGATCGGGTTACACGCACGTTCAGGACAACGCCGCCAGTAAAACTACCGGTTCGGCAAGCGGTTAAGAGAAGAACTTTACGTGGCCGAATCGGCCCGTGCAACGCCACTTAGAAGCTATGCACTGCTAAGCCACTTTTCCGGCGAATTGCGCGTCTCCTTGCCTTGGACTCGGGGAACCGAGGTGCTATCCAGCGGCCGGCTTCCCTGCCTTCACAGCCCAGAACCAGCGCATCGGCGAGCGTTGCGTAGCACCCACAAGCTTCTCATTTCAGGCGGATTTTCATCATGACGCAGGTCGACCACACCCGTATGGCCAATGCGATCCGTGGGCTCGCGATGGACGCGGTGGAGAAGGCGAAATCGGGCCATCCGGGCCTGCCGATGGGCGCCGCCGACATCGCAACCGTGCTGTTCACGCAGTTCCTCAAATACGACGCGGCCGATCCGAAATGGCCGGACCGCGACCGCTTCGTGCTGTCGGCCGGCCACGGCTCGATGCTGATCTACGCGCTGCTCTATCTCACCGGCCACGCGGACATGACGCTCGATCAGGTCAAGAATTTCCGCGTGCTCGGTTCCAACACACCGGGGCATCCAGAGAACTTCCACACGGCGGGCGTGGAGACCACCACCGGCCCGCTCGGCCAGGGCATCGCGACCGCCGTCGGCATGGCGCTGGCGGAGAAGATGCTGGCAGCGGAGTTCTCCAAGAAGGTGGTCAACCACTACACCTATGTGCTCGCCTCCGACGGCGACCTGATGGAAGGCATTTCCCAGGAAGCCATCGCCATGGCCGGCCACTGGCGGCTCAACAGGCTGATCGTACTGTTCGACGATAACGGCATCTCGATCGACGGCCCGATCTCGATCGCCGATTCCGTCGACCAGGTGAAACGCTTCAAGGCGGCCGGCTGGGCTGCCGAGCGGGTCGACGGCCACGATCCGAAGGCAATCGCCGCCGCGATCGCGCGGGCGCAGAAATCCGGCAAGCCGTCGCTGATCGCCTGCAAGACCACCATCGGCTATGGCGCACCGAACAAGGCCGGCACCTCGAAGGTGCATGGCGAGGCGCTGGGAGCGGACGAGCTGAAAGCCGCCAAGGAAAAGCTCGGCATTTCCCAGGAGCCGTTCTCGGTTCCGGATGACGTGCTGAAGGCCTGGCGCGCGGCAGGCGCCCGCGGCGCGGCGGCACGGAAGGAATGGCAGGAAGCGTTCGCCACGCTGTCGAATCGCAAGCAGAACGAATTCCAGCGCCGCATGCGCCACGAGCGGCCGGCGGCGCTGGCGAAGGCGATGCGTGCGCACAAGAAAGCGCTGCTGGAAAAGCCGCTCACCGCCGCCACCCGCAAATCCTCGGAAGCCGCGATCGAGGCGATCGTCGAGGCCGTGCCGGAGTTCGTCGCCGGCTCCGCCGACCTCACCGGCTCCAACAACAACAAGGCAAAGTCGGCGGTCGCGTTCTCGCACAAGACGCCGAAGGGCCGCTTCATCCATTACGGTATCCGCGAGCACGGCATGGCGGCGGCCATGAACGGCATGCATCTGCACGGCGGCTTTGCGCCGAACGGCGCGACCTTCCTGGTCTTCACCGACTATGCCCGCGGCGCGATGCGGCTGTCGGCGCTGATGGGCACCGGCGTGGTCTATGTCATGACGCATGACTCCATCGGCCTCGGCGAAGACGGCCCGACCCATCAGCCGGTCGAGCATCTGGCGGCGCTGCGCGCCATGCCCAACATGCGCGTGTTCCGGCCCTGCGACGCCATCGAAGTGGCCGAATGCTGGGAACTGGCGCTGAATCGCATCGACGGCCCGACCGTGCTGGCGCTGACCCGCCAGAACCTGCCGCAGCTCCGCACCACCGCGCCGAACGACAACCCCTGCGCCCACGGCGCCTATGAGCTGGTTCCGGCCCAGGGTGACGCCAAGGTGACGTTGTTCGCCTCCGGCTCCGAAGTGGAGATCGCGGTTGCAGCCCAGAAGCAACTCGCCGAGCGTGGCATCCCAGCACGGGCGGTTTCCGTGCCCTCACTGGAGCTGTTGTTGTCGCAGCCGGCCGAGCGGCGAAAGGCCATCATCGGCGACGCGCCGGTCAAGATCGCCATCGAAGCCGCCGTGCGCTGGGGCTGGGACGCCCTGATCGGCCCCGATGGTGAATTTATCGGCATGCACAGCTTCGGCGCCAGCGCGCCCGCCAAGGACCTTTTCAGGCATTTCGGCATTACCGCCGAGGCTGCGGTTAACGCTGCCCTGAAACGCTTGGGCTGAAGGGCTGGTACGGTTGAGATTGCCCGGAAAAGGGACTAGGAACTTCCCCATCTTGACCGTTGCCGCCCGGCAGAACCGGGCGTTCCGCCGCACCAACTCCGCGAGGCAAATCCCGCGGGGCGGCACCAGCTTTTAGAAGGAGAAACCAGCCATGGCAGTCCGCGTCGCGATCAACGGATTTGGCCGGATCGGCCGCAACGTGCTGCGCGCCATCGCCGAGTCCGGCCGCAAGGACATCGAAGTCGTCGGCATCAACGATCTCGGCCCGGTCGAGACCAATGCCCACCTGCTCCGCTTCGACTCCGTGCACGGCCGCTTCCCCGGCACCGTCACCGTCGAGGGCGACTCGATCAGCCTCGGCAACGGCAAGATCAAGGTGTCCGCCGAGCGCGACCCGTCCAAGCTGCCGTGGAAGGCGCTGGGCGTCGACATTGCGCTGGAATGCACCGGCATCTTCACCGCCAAGGACAAGGCCTCCGCTCATCTGACCGCCGGCGCCAAGCGCGTACTGGTCTCCGCGCCCGCCGACAATGCCGACGCCACCATCGTCTTCGGCGTCAACCACGACACGCTGACCAAGGAGCACCTGGTCGTCTCCAACGGAAGCTGCACCACCAACTGCCTCGCGCCGGTCGCCAAGGTCCTGAACGACACGGTCGGCATCGAGACCGGCTTCATGACCACGATCCACGCCTATACCGGCGACCAGCCGACGCTGGACACCCTGCACAAGGATCTCTACCGCGGCCGCGCGGCAG